>CAZYYB010000020.1:0-20582 GCA_964651515.1 uncultured Fibrobacteraceae bacterium | reverse complement strand
CGGTACAGAGGAATGTGCATTTTGCAGTGCGCTCCCGGAGCCCTGCAGCATGAACCCGGACCCCCTTCTGGGAAATAGCGACGGCTCCACAGGTGAGCCTGATCGACGATCAACAAATCGAAAGATTAAAGCCGGATGCCGCGGTTTTTACGCACCGGTTACCTGCCGGCGCCCTTGATGATCCGGTAAACGCTGGAAATCGACAGGTCGAATTTTTCCGCGATCAACCTCACCGGATTTCTGTTATTGTAAAGAGCAACGATTTTCTTGTTGCGGCGGGGATTATAAGCAACGACTGAAGGAATTCCATAAAACTGCCTCATTTTATGGACAGCCTGTCGGGTAAGGTGGAGCCGGCTCCCGATGGCCTCATCGGTCTCATAGATTTTCTGCATCATGATCAATACACCCTTGGTTATGCTCGGCATGGTGTCGACGGGCTCTCCGGTTAAGAATTTATAAAGACCGAATGCCGCCTGGTACGGGAGGCGGCCTTGGCAGGCAGCAACGGCACTTTTTATTCAACCTCGCGCGAATCGGTTACTTTTTCGGCTTCGCCGCCTTCTTCAAGGCAAGCATGGCGATAATTTGATAAAATTTCATACCACCTCCCTTATGGATGCGACCGTAAAAGATGCCGCCGATAATTTCATCAATTCACCGCAAGGCTTCATGATCATCATGAACGAAGAAACCGCATCGCCGGTCGGCATCCTCACACTGCACGATCTGCTCCGGGCCCAGGCGGCTGTGACCGAATAGCGACGGCCCGCCGCGGTCAGATTCTTCCCGATCCTCCCGGTTGCGCCATACGAAACCGCATGATCGCCCACCCGTTATTTTTATTGTCCTGTTATCGGCGTTAATGATATAGTTTATCATAGATTATCGCGATCAACTCTCATCGAGGATGAGAGGGACGCGCTATGACCTTAAAGGAGGCGACCTTGGCATTCGAAGAAGCACGCACGTTGATTGAAAATGATCGTTTCGCGGCAGACGCGGGGGTAAAGCTCCTCGATATTTCCGAAGGGTACGCGAGGGTGTCGGTCGATATTTCTCCGCGCCACTTCAACGGTGTCGGCATTGCGCAGGGGGGGGCAATCTTCACGCTTGCCGATCTCGCCTTTGCGGCGGCGGTCAACTCGCACGGCATCGTGACCGTGGCCATCAACGTCAGCATCACCTTCATGAAGTCCGTCTCTTCGGGAACCATCTACGCCGAGGCGCGGGAGATCTCCACGAGCGCGAAGCTGGCCTCGTGCACCGTGCGGGTGACCGACAGCCAAGGGACCCTGCTCGCCGTTTTCCAGGGTCTGGCCTACCGGAAAAAGGAGCTTGTGGCGGATGTGGTGAAGGGGTTAGAGAGTTGGTGAGTTGGAAAGTTGCTATTGAATTCGGAGGGGCGACTCGCGGTCGCCCTCTCCGGGACTCGGTATCGCGAATCTTGAAAAATCCGCAGCATGGTCTTACAATACGAGCAGGAATATTGTTAGAAAATGGTTAGGATCGTGTATCCTGAATATTGCGACGACTAAACCCGGCTGAAACAGGTCGGCCACTTCCTCATCTCCCAAGGAGGTTTCATGCATTCCACGCTGTCAGCATGTGCCGCAATTGTTGCGGTAGCGGTGACCGGGCTTTTTGCCCAGACCACACCCCCGGCCGTTGCCCCTTCGACGGGGACGACGATGAATATCGGTTCTATGCCCGTCACCTGGTACGGGATGGCGCAGTTCCGGTTCCGGGACGATTTCCTCAGTCTTCCGGGATTAACAGATCCCAACAGCAATACGGATAATGCCACATTATCCTATCAACTTGGGTATAAAATCGGGGCGAAGGCATCGCCTGCCAAAGATGTTTCGCTGCAATTCGAAATCGGCAACGATTGGTATGGGACCGATGTTGTCACCGGGATTCCCGGCAACTTTTTATCTCCGCTGCCTCAGCAACCATACCGGAGCGTCGCCACGCCGTTTTTTGATCTGGCCTATGCGCAGTGGGACCCCGGTTACATACACATCGCCACGGGTATTATCCCGGTTGGCGGCAATGCTCTTATGGACCTGCTCGGCGAATCCATATTGAACAACAAGTCTTACGAGAACACCGCATGGATTCCCTGGGGAGTGGTAACCAACTACAGCCAGACCGGGCTGAGAATCGGCGCGCCGATCACCACCGGACCCGTCAATGTCGGGGTCAATCTCATGACCGCCATGTTCCAGATGACGCCGCCTTTCGTCTATCCAACCACCACCGATTTGACTACCAACCATCCGGCCATAGAGTATCTGCTCGAACTGCCGATTACTTCGGGAGGTTTCAGGGCGAATCCGCAGGGATTCATAATTCCGGATCGCTGTTACAACGCCGCGACGGATGAGCAAGATGCGGAGGTCGGTCTCGGACTTGATCTCGGCTATAAAATCGATAAGGATGCAACACTGCGCGGAAGTTTCGGCTATGCCCAGAACTCAAACAGCAATTCCTACCGTAAAGGCGATTTGGTCGAGGAAAATCCGCTAACCAATCCGGGAACAATGGTTGCGGATGCTCCGTTCAATAACCGTGGCACCAACCTCAATCTCGGAACCACGATCATGATCGGCCCCGGAAAGCTGGATTTTGATTTTAATATGAGTACCGATATCCATAAGGATGCCGATTCACTCAACGGAAATTACTGGTTTTATGACCTGAAATATGCAATTTTTGTGAGCAAAAACTACTCGATCATGCCTCGGCTTCGTTTCTTTTACGAGCATCCGCAGGCGGATGGAAAATATGTGGAACTCACCCGTCCGGAGCTCATCTTCACGGGCACGTTCTGACCCTTACGACTGCCCGGGTGTAGAGACGGGGCATGCTTTCGTCTCTACACCCTCTTATCCACCACCGCCTCGTTTCCGCCCTTTCCGCACTGCAGCGACCCGGCTTCGACAAACGTGATCCTCGCCTCCACGGAAAACGCCTCGGCAAGCCGGGCGGCCACGTCGCTGCGGAACTTTTCCAGTGTTTTCCACTCGTCAACTACGCTCTCGACATCCGAAAGCACGATCTGGAGTTCCACCTCGTCGATGCCGTTCTTGCGGTCGACCACGAGGCAGTAGGCCGGCCGGCTCTTCATGGCCGCGAACAGCACCTCCCGCAGGCTTCCGGGGAGCACGCGGCGACCCTGCACGAAGATCGCGTCGTCGGTCCGTCCCGCAATGCGGCTGATGCGCGCGGTGGTGCGGCCGCAGGCGCAGGGGCCTTCGAGGAGGCGGGCCCGGTCGCGCGTGCGGTAGCGGATGACAGGGAATCCCTCACGGGTAATGGTCGTGAACACGAGTTCTCCCTCGTCGCCCGGCTTTACCGGGTCGAGCGTCGCGGGATCGACGATTTCGAGGATGAAGTGGTCTTCGTTCACGTGCAGGCCGTTCCGGCAGGAGCATTCGGCCGCGATGCCGGGGCCCATGATCTCGGCCACCGTGTAGGTGTCGTAGGCGACGAGATGGAGGCGGCGTTCGAGGTGCTCGCGCAGCGATTCGGTCCACGGTTCCCCGCCGAAGAGGCCGACGCGCAGGTTGAGGCGGTCGGGGTGGATGTTCATCTCCTCCATGGCAAGGGCGATGGCGGCGGCATGGGTGGGCATGGTGACCAGCGCGGTCGCCTTGTAGTCGCGCATGATGATGACCTGTTCGCGGACATTGCTTCCGGATGAGGCGGGAATGACCGATGCGCCGATCTCCTCGGCGCCGTAATGAAAACCGAGTCCGCCGCAGGAGAGCCCGTACTGGAACGCGATCTGGACCACATCGTGCTCGGTGATCCCGGCTGCGGCGAGCTGACGCGCCGTGAGCTTCGACCAGTGCAGGATGTCGTTCCGGGTCGACCCGAGGGCGATGGGCCTGAAGGAGGTCCCGGACGCGGCATGAACGCGCACGATGTCCTTGAGCGGCACGGCGAACATGCCGTAGGGGTAGCTTGCCGCGAGGTCTTCGCGGGTGGTAAACGGCAGGCGACGCAGGTCGCCGGTGTCGCGGATGGTCCCGGGATCGACACCGGCCGCTTCAAATGCCTGCCGGTAAAAGGCGACGTTGCGGCAGGCCCGGTTCAGGGTGGTCTGCAATCGTTCGATCTGGAGCTGGCGCAGCTCGTCGCGCGCCATGGATTCGCCGTTCATGTTCGTTCTCCTTTACCGTTCATCAATTCTGCGGTACTCTTTTCCAAGGTAGGCGCGCTGGACGTCATTATTGTTCAGCAGATCGTTTGCCGATCCCTCCAGTACGATGACGCCCGTTTCCATACAGTAGCCGCGATCCGCGATGCGGAGCGCCGCCTTCGCATTCTGTTCCACGAGCAAAATGGTCGTGCCCGTCTTTCGCAATCCGGCCAGTACGGTAAAGATGCTCTTCACGACGAGCGGCGCGAGCCCGGTCGACGGTTCGTCAAGCATGATGAGGCGGGGATCGCCCATGAGCGCCCTGCCGATGGAGAGCATCTGCTGCTCTCCGCCCGAAAGCGTTCCGGCCGGTTGCCGCCTCCGGTCGTGGAGCACCGGAAACAGATTATACACGGCGTCCCGTCCACTCGTCACCCCGGCAAATTCGCGGCGACCGATGCGCAGGTGGGCCCCGATGAGCAGGTTCTCCTCAACGGTCATGGGCGCGAAAATGCGGCAGCCTTCGGGGACCAGTGAGCAGCCGAGCGAGGCGATGGCGTGGGCGGGCATGCCGCGAAGGTCGGTCCCGCTGAAAATAATTTCACCCGAATGGGGACGAATGATACCGGCGATGGTGTGGAGCAGGGTGGTTTTTCCCGCGCCGTTGGCGCCGATGATGGTGACAATCTCGCCCGCTCCAACGTGGAGCGACACCCCGCCGAGCACCCGGAGCTTGCCGTATCCCGCTTCGCAGTTTCTCACCCGCAGCATTATTCGACTCCCAGGTACACGCGGATGACCTCGGGGTGGGACTGTACTTCGCGCGGGGTTCCCTGGGCGATCCTGCTGCCGAAGCTCAGGGCCGTGATCGTGTCGCAGATCGTCATCATGAGCGACATGTCGTGCTCCACGACGAGCACGGTAATCCCCGAATCGCGGATACGGACGATAAGTTCGCCGATGCGGTCGGTTTCGTGCATGGTGAGCCCGGAGGCTGGTTCATCGAGGAGCAGGAGGCGCGGCCTCAGGGCAAGCGCGCGCGCCAGTTCGACGCTGCGCTGCTGGCCGAAGGAGAGCTGCTGCGCGTCCGCGGCGGCGAGGTCGGCGATTCCCGCTGCGGCAAGATGGTCCATTGCCGCGGCGCGGATCGACCGCTCCGCCTTCCGGGCCTTTGGAAGCGACAGCATGCCGGAAAGGAGGGAACCGCGGCTTTGCGTATGGCACCCGACCATGACGTTTTCGAGCACGGTCATGCGGGAGAAAAGCTTGATGGTCTGGAAGGTGCGGGCGATGCCGCAGGCGGCAACCCGGTGCGGCGGCAGGTGATGGATCGGGCGTCCGTTGAACAGAATGGTCCCGCCGGAGAGCGGCCTGATGCTTCCGGCAATGCAGTTGAAGAGCGTGGTCTTGCCCGCGCCGTTTGGCCCGATGATGCCGTGAATGGTTCCCTCTTCGACGTCAAACGTCACCTCCCTGACGGCACGGAGTCCGCCGAAGGATTTGGAGAGGTTATTTACTTCGAGGAGGGACATTGAGATAACCTTTTTGCGCCTTTGTTCCTGTTGACATAGGGGTGACCACGGGTCGCCCCTACAACTTCCTCTTCCGGACAATGCCGCTTGGCGCGAACAGCATCACGGCGATGAGCACCGCGCCGAATACCGCATCGTCGTACGTTCCGAAAAAGCCGCGCAGCGACAGGAAATTAAGAATTGTCCCGGCGATGAGCGCTCCCCACAGGTCGGCCATGCCGCCGACCGCCACGATGGCCACGTAGCGGATCGATTTCATGACGCTCGTTTCGGCGGGACCGATGCCGCCGGTGTAGTGCGTCATGAAAACACCCGCAACCGCCGCAATGACCGCGCTCAGCGCGAACAGATGGAGCTTGTAGCGGCTGGTATCGATCCCCATTGCGCCTGCCGCCGCCTCGTTGCCGTGAATCGCCCGCAGCGCCCTTCCGGCGCGCGAGCCGATCAGGTTGACCAGGAGAAACATAACCGCCAGGACGGTCGCCCAGGAGAAGTAGTAGCTGAACAGGCGGTGCGCCCGGCTTCCGTCGAGCGCAAGACCGGCAAAGAGCGGAAACGGAGGAGTGTCCGACAATCCGTCGGCACCGCCCAGGAGCGGCGTGCCGAGCGCAAGGCGGTAGACGATGATGCCGAACCCGAGCGTCGCCATGGCCAGGTAGTGGCCCCGCAGCCGCAATACCGGCATGCCGATACCGTAGGCGACCAGCGCGCTCACGGTGACCGCGGCGACAAGCGAGAGCCAGGGCGACAGGCGGAGCACCTCGCTTCCCCAGGCGTCGGTACCGCCCACGGTCAGGCCCACGGCGGCGAGCGCCGTGATGACCGGTGCCGTCTTTACAGGAAGCAGGTTAACCGTTGAGAGCACCGCGGTCGTATAGCCGCCGATGGCGAAAAAGGCGGCATGCCCCAGGGAGATCTGTCCGGCGTAGCCCATGAGCAGGCAGAGCCCGACCACGACCAGGCCGTACCAGGCCGCCATGGTGAGCTGGGTGAGGAGGAAATCCGAACCGGTAAGCCCGGTCGCAACCTGGACGGCAATGATGCCGG
Organism: uncultured Fibrobacteraceae bacterium; assembly: GCA_964651515.1. Taxonomy (GTDB): domain Bacteria; phylum Fibrobacterota; class Chitinivibrionia; order Chitinivibrionales; family Chitinispirillaceae; genus BOG-1184. The sequence continues at coordinate 13,853 of CAZYYB010000020.1, read as the reverse complement.
CCGCAAAGAGGGCAAAGGAGCGTCGTCGCACGTCAGAACTCCTTCTGTCCCTGCGAAGCGGCGTTTCCGAACAGGCCCGAGGGTTTGAACGAGAGCACGGCGAGAAGGATGGCGATGACCACGACGTCCCGGAAGGCCATGGGCATGACGGCAAGGCAGAGCGCCTCGACGATCCCGAGGAGGAGGCCGGCGGCGACCGCACCGGTACTGTTGCCCAACCCGCCGATAATCGCGACGGTAAATCCCTTGACCGCGAGCGGCATTCCGCAATCGTAGGTCGTGGCGGTGATGGGAGAGACGACGCACCCGGCCAGCGCGCCGATCGCGGCGCTGATCATGAACGACAGGGTGACCATGTTGCGGGCGTTGATGCCGCAGAGCATCGCCCCGATGCGGTCGGCCGAGCAGGCACGCATGGCGCGACCCGCCGGGGTATGGGCGAAGAAGAGGCTCAGCGAGACGACCACGGCGCCGCAGGTGCCGAGCACCCAGAGCACCTGGGGAGAGATGCAGGCGCCGAAAAGCCTGATGGAGGAGATTTCATTGCCCGTGAAATAGGGGAGCGAATGCACCTTCTCGTCCCAGATATGCAGCGCCGCTTCACGGAGAAGAATTGAGAGGCCGATGGTCACGATGATCATCTGGATGACCGTCGGATTTTTCATGCGCCTGATGAAGACGAACTCCAGCACCCCGCCGAGAGCGGCGGTAACGAGTATCGCGCACGCAATGGCGGCGGGGAGCGGCATGAAGGCGGTGAAACTGATCGCAATCATTCCTCCCAGCATCGCGAATTCGCCCTGGGCGAAGTTGATGATGCCCGTGGCGTTGTAGATGATGTTGAACCCGATGGCGATGACGGCATAAATGCCGCCGGCGGTGATGCCGGAAAAGAGATATTGCAGGAGGAGAGAGAGGGGCATGGCGTTCAGGGAGATCCGGGCATTGACCTGGTAATCGGAGCGCCGCTCATCCCCCGGACGCGCCGGACGATGAGCGGCGCGTCCGCCTATTTTCCGGTATACGGGACGAACTTCCCGCCCTTGACCGTCAGCATGGCAAAGGCGTTCTCGTCGAGCCCCGCGTGGTCGGTCGGCGACAGGGTGAATATCCCCCCGATGCCGACATAGCCCCCGATGCTTTCGAGGGCGGCGCGCACCTTGTCGCGATCGAGGTCGGGCGCCGCCGTGACCGCAGCCGAGAGCAGCATCAGCGCATCGTAGACATGGCCCCCGAAGGTGCTGGCGTCTTCCCGGTATTCCGTTTCGTACTCCTTTTTATACTCCATGAGCACCGGCTTCTGCCGATTGTTTGCCGGGAGCGCTTCGGCCACGACGAGCCGTCCGGAGGGAAACAGGATGCCTTCGGCCGCGGCGCCGGCCGCCTTCGCATAGCGGATGTTGGCGAAGCCGTGACTCTGGAAGAGCGGAATCGTCAGGCCGATCTGCCGCATGTTTTTGGCGAGGATCGCCTGGGCCGGTTCGATCGACCAGTTGACCACCGCCTGGACGTCCGCCGCTTTTATCTTGGTGAGGAGGCCGGTCAGGTCGGTCGCTTCTTTTTCGTACACCTCGTCCGCCGCGATCCGGATGCCGTATTCGGGCGCGAGCTTTTCGAGTTGCGTCCTGCCGGCCTTGCCGAACCCGGTATTGCTCGATGCAACCGCGATCCGTGTCAATTTGAGCGACCGCATGGTTTCAAAGATTCTGCGCACGGCCAGCGCATCCTTCTGTGCGGTGGTGAAAACCCAGGGGGCCACCGGATTCGTGATATCTTCGGCCGCGGCGCAGGAGATCAGGATGGTCCGTTCGTCGTTGCAGAGCTGTTTGATTTTCATGGTCTCTCCGCTCGTGGAGGGGCCGATGATGGCGAAGACCTTCTCCTCCTCGATGAGCTGCCGGGCAAGGGACAGCGCCTGCTGGGGATCGCTTTTCGAGTCCCGCAGGAGCAGGATTATTTTATGGCCGTCGATCCCGCCCTTTGCGTTCATCCTTTCGACCAGCATGAGCATCGTATTTGCCTCCGGCGAACCGAGGTTCGATGCCGGGCCGGAGGTGGCGAAGATGGCGCCGATTTTAATGGGGGCGCCGCCGGCGGCCGCCGGCGCCTGGAAGGCGGTGCAGAGCGCGATGCCCGCGACGGCGGTTGCGGTGACTAAGGAACGCAAGGTCATGATGCATACTCCTGTAGAGGATGGGTGGGACGGGGTTTGCGGGCGGAGGGACGCTTCAGATCCGCCGCATCTCCTCGTCGGTAAGCAGCGTGTACCCCTTGCCGTGGAAGATCGACGATGCCTTGTCGTTATCTTCGAACCGCAGGAAAAGAATGGCCTTTTTGGAATCCTGCTCGACAAAGGAGTACGTATATTCCACGTTGAGCCCGTTGGCGTCGCAGAGCTGCATGAGCTCCAGGAAGAGGCCCTGGCGGTCGGCGATTTCTATGGCCAGGATGCCGCTTTCCCTGACCGTAAACCCCGCCTTTTTCAGTACCTGGTAGGCCAGGTCCGGGTTGCTGACGATCATGCGGAGAATGCCGAAATCCGAGGTGTCGGCGATGGTGAGTGCGCGGATATTGATGCCGCTGTTCGCAAGCTCCTCCGCAACCTTCGCCAGACGGCCCGCCCGGTTCTCCAGGAATACCGAAATCTGCTTGATAATCATGAATTCTCCTTTGTGCATGCACGAGGTCGCGCGCTACAATTTTCGCTTGTCGATGATCCGTTTCGCCTTGCCCTCGCTGCGCGCAATGCTTTTGGGCTCGACAAGTTTAACCAGCGCATGGATGAGCAGGGCCTCGCGGAGTTCCTTCTCGATCGCCCGCTCCGTTTTCTCGATCGTCTTTATCTCATCCGAAAAGAGGGTTTCGCTTACCTCGACATGCACTTCCAGGGAATCGAGGTTGTCCTTCCGCTCGACGTGGAGCTCGTAGTGCGGTTCGATGCCGTCGTGGCGGAGCAGGACCTCTTCGATCTGCGAGGGGAAAACATTGACGCCCCGGATAATGAGCATGTCGTCGGTCCTGCCGAGCAGGCGGTTCATACGCACCGCGGTGCGACCGCAGGGACAGCCCGACCGGTCGAGGAAGGTGATATCGCGGGTCCGGTACCGGATCACCGGCGTCCCCTCCTTGGTTATGGTCGTGATGACGAGCTCCCCGGCTTCGCCGTCGGCAACCGGTTCGCCGGTCGCGGGATTGATGATCTCCGGGAAAAAGTGGTCCTCGAAGACGTGCAGCCGGTTCTGGCATTCGCACTCCGCCGATACGCCGGGGCCGATTATCTCGGTCAGTCCGTAGATATCGTAGGCCTTGAGGTGGAGCTTTTCCTCAATTTCGAGGCGCATCTGATCGCTCCACGGTTCCGCGCCGAACGTGCCGGCGCGAAGTTTTATCCGCGAGAAATCGATCTTCTCTTCGCGGGCGACCTCGGCCATGTACAGGCTGTAGGAAGGGGTACAGGCGAGGATGGTCGATCCGAAATCCTGCATGACGGTCAGCTGGCGCCGGGTGTTGCCGCCGGAGATCGGGATGACCGTGGCGCCGATGCGGCGAGCGCCGTAGTGGACGCCGAGGCCGCCGGTAAAGAGGCCGTACCCGTAGGCATTATGGACGATATCCTCGGCCGTCGCCCCCGCCATGGACAGCGTCCGCCCCATGGTTTCGGACCAGATGTCGATATCCTTCTGCGTGTAGGCGTCGACCACCGGCTTGCCGGTGGTTCCCGAGGAGGTATGAATCTCCACGATATCGGTCATGTCCGATGCGAGGAGACCGTAGGGATAGACCCCGCGCATTTCATCCTTGGTGGTGAAGGGGAGCTTGATAATATCCCTGATATCGGTGATGGCGGACGGTTGGATCCCGGCCTCCTCGAACTTTCTGCGGTAAAAAGGGACCCGTGCATACACCCGCTCCACCAGGGCCCGCAGGTTCCGGCTCTGCAGGACCGTCAGTTCGGGACGGGACATCGTTTCCGATTGTGGACTTAGGATCATGGTACTCCCCTGAAGCGGCCCCGACTACGGAACCGCGATAAATAAATAGAGAGAAATAAGATACAATCTGGAACTATTCGAAGTAAGAGTTTTGCGCAAAGGGCCGGTTGCCCGCCGCAGCCGCCTGGGGCGAAAACAAACCCATGCGGAAAGTTCGTGTACTGTACCGGGTATTTTGCCGGCGTTCCCTGCACTCCCGGCCCGCTCTTTTGTAATGCCTATGAAAAAAATATATATAAAAATTATACATTAAATGCCATCCCCTTGCTGCGGCTACCGTCGGACTGAATCTGCAATAACAGACATAACTATATAAAATTAAATATATTAAGTAGTGTGATCATGGTAAAATTTTTGTTTTCTTTGGCGACCCATAAATACCAATTGAAAAAAATATATAAAAATTGTATACATATTTAGCGGCAGCGATTATTTTATAGGCATGACAACCCTGCCCGCCATAATCGGTTATATAGACTATAAAGAATTTCTCCGGGACACATTCGCGGCACTGAATTGCGGGAAAGGCAAGGTCAGCCTGCGCTCTTTTGCCCGGATGTGCGGATCCAATTCGCCAAACTTTCTGAAGCTCATTCTTGCCGGTCGACTCCGGATGAGCCCTGATGTTCTGCCACTGCTTGAGAAGCCGCTTGGCCTGACGAAAAAAGAGCTTCGTTATTTCGAGGCGCTGCTCTCGTTCCAATATGCCGGGACATTTGAAGAACGCGACCGGCACTACTGTGAGCTTTTGCGGCTGAAAGCGGCTGCGACCCATACTAGAATCGAAAAGAGCCAGTACCGGTATTACTCGCAGTGGTTTCATGCGGCGGTTCGCGCTCTTCTCGGATATTACCGTTTCTACCCCGGGAAAAGCAGTTATCACGAGCTCGGGAGACAGTTGGAGCCGCGCCTTACCGGGCAGCAGGCGCAGAGCTCGGTCAAATTACTTGAGAAGCTGCGCCTCATCCGACTCAATGCGGAAGGGTTCTACGAACAATCCTCGGCAGTCGTCACCTCTGGTCCTGCGGTGCATTCGCAGGAAGTGATGAAATTCCAAATGGAAATGATGCGCCATGCGCACCTCGCACTGCAGACATGCCCGGCAGACTATCGCGACATTTCCACACTCACCCTTAATATCTCGGGCCGCAGCTTTGACCTGGCGCGCGAAAAGATAATGCAATTGCGCAAAGAGTTAATCGAAATTGCGTGCAGCGATGCCGACGATGATCGCGTCTATCAATTGAATATCCAACTGTTTCCCCTGACCACCATCGATGCACGAGAGGAATAGCATGAAAAATACCGGCGTCCTCCTACTCAGCATGTCACTTGTATTCGGCATTTCTCTGCAGGTAATCCGTTGCGGGAAAACCCAACTTGCCGGCGGGGCATCCGAAACCGAGAACGTGGCGGGAACCATCGTCACTCTATCGGGAGCGCCGGCTCCGGCTGCCAGGGTATTACTGCTGCCGTCGACCTATTCGCCGCTTTCCGGAGTATCGGCCAATGGGGTGTATATCGATACTACCGATGACAGCGGCAGGTACCGGTTTTCCCGTGTCGGCAGGGGTACCTACTCGCTGGAGGGTGTGCAACCGTCCTCGGTGCAACGATGTCTGCGACAGAATATTGCGGTTGCCGGAGGAAGCGATTCGGTTACGCTCGCGGCTGATACCCTTCGGACGCCGGGAACAATCATCGTTACGCTGCCGTCGGGATGGCAGCAGGCCGGGGGGTACCTGTATCTTCCCGGTACGACCATAGGAGTGCGGATCGATTCCGGCGCCGCATTCGCCGGAATAGTCGAACTCGACTCCGTACCTGCAGCCGGCTATGCGGCGGTTTGGTACACTCCTGCCTCCGGATCGGCTTCATCCGGCGGAACCGTCTCCGGAGGCGTAACCGTTGCGTCCGGCGGAACCGATACGGTCGCCGGCTGGCCGCACTCGACTATGGTGACTATCAATACCTCGTTAAGCGGAGCAAACGTTACCGGCGACCTTATTGCGGTCCCGCTGCTCATCAGGCTGACAAGCAGCAATTTTCAGTTTTCACAGGCTCCCGGAGCATCAGTCAAGGGGATTGCCTTCGCCTCGGCTGGAGGCGCCGCCCTGCCCTACCAGATCGAGCGGTGGGATTCGGCTGGCGCGGCGGCGGAAGTGTGGGTGGCCGTCGATACGATTCACGGCAACAGTGCTTCGCAATACATTCGCTTTTTCTGGGGAGCGACCGGGAGTGATTCCAGCAGCGGTGCCGCCGTTTTCCCCGTCTCGCAGGGGTGGGCAGGCGCATGGCATCTCGAAGAGAGCGCCCCGGACACCGCTACGCCGGGGCTCTACCGGAATGCAGTCGAGGCGGCCAACAACGGCGATGATTATGTTCTGTCAAACGGCAAGACCGGTACCATAGGGCTGGGCCAGACCTTCTGGGATGGCGACCGCATCCAGGTCACCAATGCGACCGCCCGGCTGAAGCCTGCCCTGGTAACGCTCTCCGCATGGGTGAGGTTACTCCGTACCGACTCTTTGTCGAGCGATATCGCCAGCATGGGCGATAACTACATGCTGCGAATCGATAAAGTCAACAATAGTCCCAAGTTCGTGCTATACAATATGGCCGATACCCCTCAGATCATCTGCCAGGACTCATCGTTGTCTCTTGCCGATTCGGCCTGGCATTATATGGCCGGAACTTTCGACGGAGCAAACGTGTGTCTCTATGTCGACGGCATCCTCACGCGGACCGTTCCCTATGCGGGAGCCATCGAGTATAACCTGGGACCCGATTTCATGATAGGGGTGCACGGAGATTATAAAAAAGGCTTCAATTTTATCGGATCGCTTGATGAAGTCGAGTGTTCATCGGTTGCCCGTTCCGCAGCATGGATCAAGTTTTCTTATGAGAATCAGGTACCGGGGTCTTCCATAGCCAATATTGTCAACAGTAAATAGGCGTTAACCGTTCACTCCCCGGACGGGGACAAGGAGGCAATATGCATGGACTGGTGCAGTATATCTCGGCTGGCATGGTATTTCTTTTAACAGTTGCAGCGGCGGTACCGGCCGCATTTGTGGCTCCGGCTACCAACCGTGTGGAAATGAACGTCAACATGACCTGGAAGTACCAGCTGGGTACGGTTTCCGGAACGCCGCAGGCGGTTTCGTTTAGCGACGCTGCCTGGCAGACCGTTTCGGTACCGCACCCGCTGCAGATGTTTACGCCCTATCTCGACAGCTCGCAGGACTGCGATTGTACCCAGCCCACCTTCGACCGCACCGTCGGCTGGTTCCGCAAGCACTTTTCGCTGGCGGGCCAGAGCGGGAAGAAAATATTCGTCGACTTCGAGACCATCATGCAGGTAGCCACCGTCTATGTCAACGGCACGCTCGTTGGAACGCATCAGGTCAGCGGGTATGATGAGTTTTTTTACGACATCACCCCCTATGTTAATTTTACCGGCGATAACGTCATGGCGGTCTATGTCGACAACACCGTCAATGCGAATACCCCGCCCGATGACAATTATCACGGCATATGTACCGGGTTTCCCGATGGTATTGATTATATCCTGTTCGGCGGGATCAACGGCGACGTCACCCTGAAATGCACCGACAGCCTGCACATCGGCTTCAATCAAGAGGCCAAAAACGCCGGCATCGTCGTCACTACGCCTACCCTCTCGGCGACGAGCGGGACGGTCCAGATCGTGACGACCGTCAAAAATGAACATCTGACCGCCCAGGCGGCAACCGTCACTGCCACGATACTCGATGCGAACAACAACGTCGTGACGACCATGACATCGAGCCAGAAGGCGATCTCGCCGAACAGTTCTTCGACCTTCACGCTTCTCTCAAGCTCAATTCCGGAGCCCAACCTTTGGTCGCCGTCGAACCCGTACCTGTACCGGGTATTTGTGTCGGTAAGCAACGGTACCGCGACGGTCGATGGCAAATACCAGAAGTTCGGTTTCCGATGGTACGCGTTCAATACCACCACGGGTTTCAGCCTTAACGGTCAACCGCTCAAGCTCATCGGGGAAAACCGGCACTCGGCCTGGCCGTTTGTCGGTGGTGCCATTCCGCACACGGTCCAGGTACGGGATGTGAAGCAGATAAAAGCGGCGGGATTCAATTTCGTCCGCACCTGCCACTATCCGCATGATCCCGGATTTCTTGACGCGCTGGATTCGATAGGACTCCTTGCCACCGAAGAGCCGCCGACCTGGGCGCCCGGAGACAGTACGAATATTCATACGAACGAGGCGACCTGGATGGCCAACCTGGAGACCGCTTTTACCAATGAAATCAGGCGGGATATCAACCACCCCAGCACCATCATCTGGAACTGTATCATCAATCACGGTTCCTGCCTGGCGGCGCTCCAGAATATTGCGACTGTTGAGGATCCCTCCCGTCAGCAGGGTTTCTGCCAGGTTGCCGAAGGTATGTGCTATGATATGGATCCCAATGAAGCGGTTGAGACGGGCGGAGGGTTCTGTAACGAGTACATAGGGTTCCGCTGTCCGGTCGCGCGTTTCGATAACGATTCCGAGCAGGCTCTGGTTACCCAGTGGCATTTACGTATGGTTAACCTATCCAAGGCGACGGCGTCAAATGCGGGAATAGCCGACTGGTGCATGTACGACTATAATTCGTTTCACAGCAGCGGGTATCACGCTTGCGGCTATCCCGGAACCTATACACAAGCGAATCGGGATATCGTTTACCACGGCATAGCCGATATCTACCGGATTCCAAAGTTTCCCTATTACTGGTATCAAACGGAACTGACGACGACGCCCCTGGTCTTCATCGCGAATAACTGGACCGCTACTTCACCGAAAACGGTGACCATATACAGCAACTGTCAGCAGATCCAGTTGTTCAGGAACGGCACGAGTCTCGGAACGGCTTCTCCGGCGACCGGCGACAGCGTTTCGTCGCTCCTGCATCCGCCTTTCTATTTTCGCAATGTAACCTATGCTGCCGGTACGCTCATAGCGTTGGGATACAACAACGGGGCTGTAGTCGCTACCGATACCGTCAGAACGCCGGGGAGCGCGACACAATTGCAGGTTACGTCCGACGCCGATACGCTGCTTGCCGACGGCGCCGATTTTTGTCGAATAATCGTCTCGGTCTGCGATGCTAACGGGACGGTCGTCCCGACTGCGGTGAATTCGATTTCCGCCGTTGCCACCGGATCGGGAACCATTATCAGCACCAATCCCATCAAGGCCGAGGCAGGAAAAATCATTTTTCTTGCGCAGTCGGATACCGTACCCGGAACCATTTCAGTAACGGTAACCTCGGGCTCGCTGGCTTCGGCGGGCCTGTCGTTGACGGTTATCGGGTCGCCGGCTACCGCTGTCAAGAATAATTTTCATGCCGCGGAACTTCAGGGGCCGGCTCAGTTCATGGAAAAGTGGTCCTGCGTCGATGGGAAATACCGAATTCCAGGTACATATGCGAAAACGATGAAAACGATTTCGATGTACGATCTGCAGGGAAAGCTGGTCTATTCCGCGCCGATCAGGGGCGCCGGCGAAATCGATCTGCCTAAGGGAAAGAACAGCGGTGGGGTGCTATTAGTGAGGCTTCTGAATCATTGACCAATTTTCAGCATGTCGGGGCATTGTGCATGGCGCCGCAATGCCCTGCTTTTTTGGGAGCGGGGAGGCAGGGAAACCACGGCATGCCGCTTCCACCGGCGGTAATGTTTGCGAACCATTTTGGAGCAGGAGGTATAAAATATGAGCATGTCAAGACAAACAAGGTCTGTTTTCGCATGCATCATCTGGCTGTTCGCAGCCCAGGTGTTTATCGCATCCGCGCAGATGGAGATCCAGCAGTGGCATCCCGTCGATCTTTCATTTTCATCAACCGTCACCTATGCAAATCCGTTTACCGGGGTCACTCTCAGTGCAAAATTTACCGGTCCGGGCAATACAACGCTGGTGGTTCACGGATTTTACGTGGGGGACAGTATCTGGAAAATCAGGTTCGCGCCGACAAAAACAGGGGCGTGGACATATGCAACTTCGTCAAATGACGCCAATCTTAACGCCGTTACCGGAAGCATCACCTGCATTGCAAATACCCAGACGAATATTCACGGCAGGTTAATGGTCGATTCGTTGAATCCTCATCATTTCCGGTACGAAGACGGAACACCGTATTTCCTGATGGGCGGCGAGATCGACTGGCTCGGTCTTATTAAATGCGGCGATACGACCTTAACAAAACCAAAGCAGATAATCGATATGTATGCATCGCGGGGTTTTACGGCCATCAATATGAGCGCCTATGCGTGGGAGTGGCCTGTCGTGGATTCCGCCGCGACCGACACCAATGACTTCGGTCCGCCGGACCTGTATGCATGGGCAGGCAACAATACCACCCCGGACCATACCCGGTTTAATACTGCATTCTGGAACCATTACGACCAGGTGATCAATTACCTGTTTCAAAAGGGTCTGGTGGCGTACATTTATTTCCATTGGTATATAAGTTATACCCTTACCGGGGATACGACCCAGGTTAACTGGCCTGCCCAGGGAACGGCCGATGATTCGCTGTATTTCTCAAATATCGTAGCCCGGTACCAGGCATACCCGAATATTATCTGGAGCTTCGGGAAGGAGGTGTATTACCAACCCAACCAAACCTATATCCATTCCATGCTGGATCTGATCGGCGGCAAGGACGCCTATAAAAGACTACGCACCCTGCACGATGATGTCGGCACGGGAAGTGCACCCGATTATGCCGCTGAGCCCACCCTGGATACTGATATGAATTTTCGTACATCCCAGCAACACAGTCAGCAACCCGATATTTATGCCGTTGCCATCAGTCAGCGTGCTGCCAAGAACTGGCCCATATACAATGCGGAAACCGGGTATGAAATCGGCAACGACGGCGGCCATACTTATTCGGTTGTCCAATCTAAAGGGGAGGCCTTGAAACGCATATATAAGGTATTTATGGCCGGAGCCTACGCGGCTTTTTATTATACCTATCATGCCTGGGACATCGTGCGGACTTATGAAGAGCCTGCCGGACTAATTTATTATCAATACCTGAGCGGCTTTTTTACCAACACCGACTGGTACAATCTCGTTCCCAAAGACAGTCTTATCACCGCCGATACCACCAATCATTGTCTTGCCAAAGCCGGATCGGAGTACATTGTCTATCTCGGCAACGGCGGGTCCACGAAATTAACTATTGCCGGAGCAGTCGGGGAATTGCAGGGGACATGGATGAACGGGTATACCGGCGTAGAGCAGTCTGCCGGTCCTTACGGCAACGGTTCGATAGCACTCACTTCTCCATGGAACGATACAACCCCGGCGCTGCTCTGGCTCCATTCCCCAACAGGTACCCTTACTCCAACGGTTTCGTGGACAATACGGAACGATTGGAACATAGCGGACGATATCGTCAGGTTGCAGCTTGTTCGGGCGGCGAATGTCCGCATCGATCTTTTCAGCTTAAAGGGAAGCCGCCGGACGAACGTTTATTCCGGGCGGTTGGCGGCTGGAGCGTACGCATTCAGTTTGAAGAAATCCTTGCTGCCGCCGGGAATTTATCTGGTGAGCATGACAGAAGACAAGGTGACCTTGCGGGCAAGGGTTTGCATTGCCCGATAGATGCACATCCGGGCGATAAGCAATCCGGCTGTTTCCTGCGGGTCGGCAGGGGCATTGAGCGAGGCTGAACGCCTCAAGGAGAACCTTGCCAATTTAAGCGTATGAAAGGTACTATATTTCTATGGGTTAACCTGTTTTCCATAATCACGTTTCATTTCCGGAGAACAGTTCGGACCAGCCCAAAGAATGGATTCCATCGCCTCAATCCTGTAGACACCTGCACGGGGAGGATCTTATGAAAGTGAAGACGGTCGGTTGCGCAATCGCATTTCTCGGCAATCGGCATCCTCGGTTCGGTCACGCTCAACGGGACGGTGCTCACCGGCTGGCACTGCAGAGGCGGGTTCGATAGCTTTCCGGAAAGTCTTGTGTTCGGTAATGTCGATTCCGCCTCCCGGAACGGTTTCCTTGCAGGCTCATGGTCCGCAACGGCTGCATCGGCCAACAACATTCCGAAGTTCTGGCGCAGGGATTTTACCTACGCGGAGCCGGCCAATGGACTCGAGACCTGGACCCTTCGCTCGACAGTTGCGAGAAGCGGGCGCGGGGAGGTATGGCTGAATGGTCACTGTCTCGGCCGCCATCTGGAAAGCCAGCCAGCCCTGTTCGTTCCACAATGCTGGTTCAATGCAAACGGGACCAATACGCTTATCGTCCTTGCCGAGGACGGGAAGCAGCCGCAGAACGATACCATGGGGCTCGTCGAATTCCGGTCGCTGGTCCCGCTGCCGGGAATTACTACCGCGACACGTCCATTGAGAGGGGTGACGCCGGTCGTCGGTACTACCGGAGATTTCCAGGTCCGATTCTTCGGCAGCCATCCGGTCATTCCCGAGGCACTGCGCGGCAGTTTCCTGCTGGTGAGCATCTATGATCTGAAAGGCAGGATGGTGTTCCGGAAGGCAATCCGACAAGCACCCGGCAATATCCGGATCGGGGTCGAGACGGCGGGTACGGTTCTTATTGCACATATAAAAAAGACTCTCTGAAGAATGGCGTGTGATCGTAAGGGCTGCGCTGTCGCCATAAAGTAAAAACTTTGGACTGGTATAGCGAGCGCATTCCCCGGAGCTTGCTGCGGGGAACTTCAATCACTGCTTGAGGTGGTGGGGATCATCGGGAGGAAGCGGTACCTTCCCGGTGATCTTTTATTTCTTGTGAAAAAGGATGACAACACATAGTTTAAAGCCGTAGTCGTATGCCTGTCCGCGAGGGCCGGCATGGAAAAGCTGAACATCTATTCAATAGATCGGGAGGGGAAATGGGTATCATTGCCAATTATTCCGTTTGCAGGCGATTTGTGTCCGGGTTCCTGCCGTGTGCCGCACTGCTCATGATATTCTGCACGGTCGGCCAGGGAGTGGCGCAGACTTTTCCGCGTCAGGATATCCGTTTTTCCAGCGGCTGGAAATATCATCTCGGCGACGTTACCGGCGCCCAGGTGCCGTCCTACTCTGACGCCGGCTGGACTCCCGTGAATCTGCCGCATTACGGGGACGGCGTCGTTGCGATGGGAAAGGGGCCGACCATCGGGTATACCTGGTACCGGAAAACCTTCACCGTCGGCTCGTCGCTCGCCGGGCAGAAGATCTTTCTGGAAATCGACGCGGCCATGCAGCTTGCGTATGTCTGGGTCAACGACACCTTCATGAGGAACGGCGCTCCCTATACGACGCGCATCCCGGTCGCCGGCCTGGGCCCCACCCCCGACACCTGCACGCACCGGGGAGGGTATGTCCCCTTCACCATGGACATTACGAACTATGTCCATCAGGGTGCGGGAAACGTGATCGCGGTCCGGCTCAACAGCGCCGCCTGCGGCGACAACTCCTTTCCGCCGGCAAATGCCGCCCCCGACTTCCAGTACTGGGGCGGCCTCTACCGCGATGTCTACCTCCATGCGATGGACTCGCTCCATATCACCGATCCGCTCTACGAAGCGATTCCCGGCAGCGGCGGCGTTTTCGTCTCCTATCCCACGCCGATCGTCGCGGGCGCCGCATCGGCAACCGTGCGCGTGCAGACCCATGTGCGCAATGAACACAACAGCGGCATCCCCTGCGTGCTGACGACGGATATCATGACGCCCGACACCCAGACCGTCGTCGCCACGATTTCGACGACGCAGTCCATCCCGGCCGACTCGACCTTCACCTTTACCCAGACGCTTGCCGTTACCAATCCCAAGCTCTGGCACCCGC
>CAZYYB010000019.1:0-35965 GCA_964651515.1 uncultured Fibrobacteraceae bacterium | reverse complement strand
CCCTCGGGAACTTCCTCGTCCGGAACCTGGCCCAGGGGAGCTACCACGTCCGCTTCCTCTCCACGCTCGACCGTTACGATACCAAAGGCAACAGGAACTGGTTCCCCCACCATCCTTGGTATCAAACCTTAAAACTTACCACTATCATGACTATCCCTCCTCAGCTCCCCGACCAGGCTCGCCCGCGCCTTGAACAGCAGTTCGTGGAGGGTTTTCTCCCGGTAGTCGGGATAGGTCCATGAGAAGAACCGGTAGACGCCGTCGCGGAGATGGAGGGTGACCTCGCCGTAGATCCCCTGTCCGAGATAGAGCCGGTGGAAGAAATCCTTGGTCGTGGCGAGCACCAGTTTATCGCGCGCCAGGTAGCCGGGGTCGATGTTCACGGAGCGTTTTCCGCTGCGACTGCAGGAGGCTTCGATATCGTTGGTCCAGAGCTTGATGCCGGGCAGCTCCCCGCGCTCGATCGTCCGGGCAAAGCAGAAGTACCCTTTCAGGAGCCCCGGCCCCATTTCGGGCTCGTAGTAGTCGCTCCAGGAGAAGGCGACCGGGCCGCAGGCGGCTTCGGTCTCGCCGAAGCGTCCGTTCAGGCGGCTCATAATCGGCGCCGGGTCGATGTCCGGGGCGTGCATGACGGCGATAAAGAGTTTAACGCGCTCGGCGGGATGCGGGGTGCCCATGGCAGTAAAATAAAACCCGGAGAGTCAGGGGGTTGGCGGGTTTGAAGGGTGAAGGCCTATAATGAAGTAATGCATGAACCCGCGGGGGCGAACCGGCCGGTTACTATAACTCTTGCATTCCTTCGCAGCCGTTTGTAGATTTTAACCGACCCCGGGCCTCTCTCCTTCCGTACCCGGGTCCTGAGGAGAAATTGGTGTTGAAGCAAAAGAGATTATCCGGCGGGATTTACCTGAGAACCGGATGGAGTACCGATGACCTGCCGGTAGAAACGCTGCCGGCGCTTTCCCATGTCACCATTCCTCTGATCCAGCATGCGGGGACCTCCTCCGAGCTCACGGTCCAACGGGGCGACCATGTGGCCATGGGCAGCCTGATCGGAGCGGCGGTCGATGCCTCCGCGGTACCGGTGCATGCCTCAATCTCGGGTATTGTCACCGAGATTTCCCGATACCCCTATTCGGCGCAGCGCACTGCCGTCAGTGTGACCATCGATAACGACGGCAATCACGAGTTCGCCTCGCCGATTCCCTACGATAAGTCATGGCATGAATCGACGCCGCAGGAGATCGTCGAAAAAATCCGCCTCGGGGGCATCATCGACAACGGCATGCCGCTTGCCGACCGGCTGTGGCAGGGCCGCTGCGGCCGCGCGGACACCCTGCTTGTCAACGTGCTCTCGACCGAAGGGTATTCGTCGGCCGATGCGCGCCTCCTGGCCGAGCAGCCGCAGAAGGTGGTGCTCGGATTAACAATCTGCAAATATATCGTCGGCGCCGACAAGGTTCTCTTCGTCATCGATGAAAAACGAACGGCGGTCGCCGATGCGGTTGCCGCCCTTCTGGCCGATGAGGGGCTCAAGGGGTACTCGGCGCTGAAAATAAAGAAGGCACGGTACCCGTTCCAGGAGGAGCGGCTCCTCCTTGCCGCCTGCACGGGCATTGAACTCCCGGGAGGATCCTCCGCGGCCGAAGCGGGGTGCACGGTGATCGGTATTGCCGGGGCGGTGGCGGTCGCCGAAGCGGTGACCGAGTTGACGCCGAGCATCTGGCGCATCGTCACCGTCGCGGGGCCTCTGGTTTCGCAGCCGAAAAACCTGCTCGTACCGATCGGGACCCCGGCACGCTGCCTGCTGGAAGTCTGCGGAGTTGCCATCGGGGAGATGAATAAGCTGCTTTTCGGGGGGGTGCTCTCCGGACGGGCGGTCCAGGATAGTGAAACACCGATAACCAAGACCGTGAATTCACTGTTACCGCTTGCCGATGCCCCGAAATCACCGGCGCTTCCCTGCATCGGGTGCCGCCGGTGCCGGACGGTATGCCCGGCACGGCTGGAACCCGCACGCCTCTCCCGGCTCGTCACCGGCGGCGCGACCGACGAACTTGATGAATGGTATGTCTCGGAGTGCATCGAATGCGGATGCTGCGCCCGGGTCTGCCCCTCGGGGATAAATCTTGTGCAACATATCGCCTATGGAAAAACGCTGCGCAACCGATTGCCTGGCCGGATCGGCGTTTCCGGATCCGGGGCGGTACTATGACGGCAGACCTTGACGACGAATTGACCATCGACGGCAGCGCCGCCGGCGGCACCCCGGAGGTGCCGCCAGCCGGGGCGCTCCTCACGGTTTCCTTTCCGCCGCACGCCCGCTCGCCCGAAACGGTGCGCCGCATCATGCTCGTCACCTGCGCGGCGCTGCTGCCCGCATTCTGCTTTTCCGTCGTTATATACGGCATACCGGCGCTCGTCTCGGTTCTCGCTGCCGTCGCCGCGGCCGCGGCCGCGGAATGGATCATCGTTGCCGTCCGCGATGGTTCCACGCGGCCGGTGCTCGACGGATCCTCCTGCCTTACCGGACTGCTCCTGGCGCTCTCGCTGCCGCCGTCGCTTCCTGTCTGGGCCGCTCCGCTCGCTTCGGTATTTGCCGTCGGGGTAGTCAAGATGGTGTTCGGGGGCCTCGGTCGCAATTTCCTGAACCCCGCCCTTGCGGGACGCGCCTTCTGCGCCTTCACCTTTCCGGCACTGTTTATCGCCGCGGGATCGGCGTCCCGGCCGGGCGAAACGGGTTCCTTCGATACGGTAGCCAACCTGTTCGTGGGGTATGCGGGCGGGTGGCTCGGCGCTTCGTCGACCGCTGCCCTGCTTGCGGGCGCCGTTGCGCTCTGGATTCTGCGGATCATCGACTTCTCGGTTCCGCTCTCCTTTCTCGGCGGCGCCTTCCTGCTTTCGTGGGCAACGTGCGGCCGAAGCCTGCTGTTTACCGCTGCGGGCCCCATGGCGGCGCTCGCCTTCATCTTTACCGGCGGTATACCGCTGGTCGCGCTCTTCATGGCGACCGATCCGGTGACTTCGCCGGCGACCAGGCGCAGCCGTCTCCTCTTCGGAACGGGTTGCGGCGCTTTGACTTTTGTTTTTCGAACATTCGGCAATGCCAATGACGGCGCCATGTATGCGGTGCTGCTCATGAATCTCACGGTTCCCTGGTTTGACCGCAGCTTCAGGCAGGTTCCCTTCGGCGGCCGTCGTCGCATCGGCGCGCACCCGGAAGGGGAGGAGCCCTCCGGTCGCCTCACGGTGCGGGAAGTCGTAGAGCAGACGGAATTCCGGGAGATCCCCGTGCCGGTTGAGGAGCGGTAATGCCACCTAATAAAGCAACCGATGCGAGCGTTCTTTATGGCGCGATAGTCCCGCTGCTCGGCATCGGGCTCTGTCTTCCGCTTTCCCGGTGCAATTCGGTGCGGACGGCGTTCGTCCTCGGGCTGGCGGGCGCCGTTGCGCTGGTCCCGGCCGTGATTATCGTGGCGCGGATCGCGCCGGGTCTGCCCAGGAATATCCGCATCGGCCTGGCGGCCTTCATCGGCGCCGGAACGACGATTATTGCGGGAATGGCGGCCGCCCTGCTGCCGACCGGCGCGGCGGTGCCGTACCTGACGGCAGTGCCGTTCGTCATTGCGGCGGCGGTCCTGGTCGCCGACGCCCCGCTCCCGGAACCGAAAAAAAAGACCGCCCGGACGTTTATCGAAGCGCTCATTACCGGTCTGGGATTTGCGGCGCTCCTCTGTATTCTCGGAGGGCTTCGTCAATTGATTGAAAGGAGTTCCTCCGCAGCTTCGGGAGGGGCGGCCCCGAATCCGGCGACCTTTTTTGTCACGGTGCCCGGGGCGCTGATCCTCATCGCCCTGGCGGCGCTTGCCGCCGAGTCGGCCCTGGCCCGCAGGCAGGGGAGGGCACGATGATCGACGAAACGCTTTGCGTTGTATCGGCAATCGCGGCGGTGCTGGTCGACCGCTCCTTTCTCGCCCCTCGCCTTGACGATAGCGCATCGGCCGGGCCGTCGGCGAACCCTTCGCGACTCCTGCCGATGCTTGGGGTTCCGCTGCTCATGACGGCCGGCGCCATCGTTACCGGACTCCTGTCGGCCTTCGTTTTTTCGCCCCTGCACGCGGCGTACCTTGCGCCGCCGGCATTCGCGGCGACGGTGATCGCCTGCGCGCTTTCCGGCGGGATGCGCTCTTCCGGTACCCCGGCCGCGCGGAGGAACCGCGCGTTGAACCGGGCCGCCGTCATCGCCCTCCTGCTCGGTTTACCATCGCTGCCGTTTTACCGGGAGGGAGCAGCGGTATCCTTCGCGGTTTTCGTCCTTGCCGGAGTCGCCATCGGCCTGGGCTATGCGGTGATGGTGATTTTTTATGACGGCATCCGTGAAAAGATCGCCGGGGGCGGCCGCACCGGGGCGCGGCCGCCGCTTTCCAGGGAGCTCTGCATCGCCGGGCTTCTGGCGCTTGTCTTTATCGGCATCCTGAAAACCTTTCATTAACCAGAGGCACGATGGGTATCTTTATTCCATTGATCGTTACGGCGGGCGCCATGGCGGCGACCGGCACCGCGGTCGGCGTTGTCGCCGGCCTGATCCGGCGGCCCTTCTACACCCGGCTCGACCGTATTCGCCGCACCCTGCCCGATCTTGACTGCGGCGTCTGCGGCCATGCGCGGTGCATCGACTTTGCCGAAGCGGTGGCAAGCGGCGAAGCGGGACCCCTCGGCTGCATTCCCGGCGGTCCGCGCACGGCGCATGCAATAGCCGATGCGCTCGGGATCGAAGCCGAACCGGCCGAAGCGGCGATTGCGGCGGTCCATTGCAAGGGCGGCAACCGCGAAACCGCCCGGCGCGCGAACTATGAGGGGATGGTCGATTGCCGTGCCGCTCTCCTCCTCGATAACGGCGTCAAGGCGTGCGTCGAGGGGTGTCTGGGGCTGTCGACCTGTGTCCGGGAGTGCCCGTTCGGCGCGCTTTCCATCAATGACGACGGGGTGGCGGTGGTAGACAGAAGAAAATGCAACGGCTGCGGCGCCTGCGTTGGCGCCTGCCCGCGCGACCTGATTTCGATCATTCCGGACGTGCACAAGATATTCCTGGCCTGCAACAACCATGACGAGGGGAGCTGGGTATCGTCATGCTGTTCGGTGGGGTGCACCTCCTGCGGGGAGTGCGTCGATATTACCCCCTCCGGGGCCGTCTCCATGCACGATCACCTGCCGGTACTCGATTACCGGACCCCGGGAGAGAATTTCCTGGCGGCGGCCTACCGGTGCCCGTCGAAGTGTTTTGTCGACCTTGTCAAGGCGCGGCCCCGGGCGAATATCGATACTTCCTGCGACGGCTGCGGCGATTGCGCCCTGTCGTGCCCGGTTCCCGGGGCGATTACCGGTTCGCCCGGGAAGCGGCATGTGGTCCGCAAGGAGCTGTGCATCGGCTGCGGACGCTGTCTTTCCGTATGTCCGGCGCATGCCGTTTCGCTCTGGGGAAGCCTCGGGTACGAAGGCGCGCCCCGGATGGCGGTGCGTACGCCGCGACTGCGCTAAGGGCGGGGAGGCTTGCTTTTACGCACTGCGGGAGGCTTCCGGACGCCCGCGTCCGGCGCTGCCGTCTCATGGCCGATCCACCGGAGAAAGTCCCGGTTTCCGCCGGTTATGGGCATGGCAACGATACAGGGTATCCGGTAAGAGTGCAGCTGTTTCACCCGGTCAACGAGCCGGGGCAGAAGCGCCTCGGTCGTTTTGGCGATGAGGACGGCCTCCCGCTCATCGCAGAGCGTGCCTTCCCAGAAGTAGAGAGAGTTCATTCCGTCGATTATATTGACGCAGGCGGCAAGTTTTTCGACGACGATCGCCGTGCCGATGCGCTTCGCTTCTTCCCGGTCTTTCGCGGTCATGTAGATGAAAAGCTGTTTCACCGCAATCCCTGCAAGCCGACGGTCCGGGGTCTACAATCTGGATTCGGCTTCGTGAATGATGATGCCCAGTTCCTTCATCGGAACCGGTTTTTCAAAGAATGCCGCGTTGAGCTCCTGGAGCTGGCTCTGGGTGATTTCGGAAACATAGCCGGAAATGAGGATCTTGGCGGTATCTTTCGGGACCAGCCGCATGAGCTGGATGCCATCCAGTTTCGGCATTTTGAAATCGGTGATGAGAACATCGATCGGATGGCCGGATAGGTACGTTTGTGCCTCTTCGGGATCGTTGAAGGTATGCACGATGAGGTTTTTGGAAATGCAGAGGAGAAACGTTCTCAGAAGTTCGGTGATCTGAGATTCGTCGTCGACGACAACGACCTGGAGGAGTTTTTTATTCATTGTGCATAGGCCTGTCAGAGTGCCTCAAAGCGTACCATTCAATCGGAGACAATTCAAGCATTTAATGCAGGGTATGCAAACAATCTTTTCGCCGGGAGACGGAAAAATAAGCGGTCCCGCACCCTTTCGCCATTCCTTCATACTACGATGATCTATATTTCTTTATTATTCAGTGCTATGCCGCGCTCAATCATCGATCGGAAAAGCAGATCGTTGTGCAGTATTTGAACCTGGAGCTGGACGAATTTCAACGGAAGGCCTTTGAGGCTGTCGATGGGGGAAACTCCCTCATCATTGCCGCGCCGACCGGATGCGGCAAAACGCTTGTCGCCGAATATGCGGTGGACGTCTCCATGGCGCTCGGCAGGCGGGTGATCTACACCGCCCCGATCAAGGCGCTCTCCAATCAGAAGTACCGCGATTTCCGCCGGCGCTTCGGCGACGAGGTCGTCGGCATCCAGACCGGCGATGTCACCATCAATCCCGATGCGCGGCTGCTCATCATGACCACCGAGATCTTCCGGAACCTCATCCTGGAGAATTCGCCCCGCCTCGGCGATGTGTACTACGCCATCTTCGATGAAATCCATTACCTCGATGATCCGGAACGGGGTACCGTATGGGAGGAGAGCATTATTCTCGCTCCGCTGTCGATCCGCTTCATGTGCCTGAGCGCGACGGTTCCCAATATCCACGAGCTTGCCGCATGGATGGGCGGCGTGCGAAAGACCGCATTTGTCGTCATCGAGGAGACCGTCCGCCCCGTGCCGCTCCGTCATTCGTTCTACCATCCGAAATTCGGCCTCCTGACGCTCAAGGGAATCAAGAGCAAGTATCGCGGCGATTCGGCGGAACGCAAAAAATTCCTGCGGCACAAACCGTCGTCCCGTTCCATCGTCGAACTTGCCCTCCGGCAGGGCCATATTCCGATCCTCTACTTCTGTTTCAACCGGCGTGCCTGCGAGCGTAATGCCGAGCTGCACCAGCGGCTTTCGCTGCTCGATCCTGATGAGAAAAAACGGGCGAAGGCGGTGATTGACGACCTCGTGGCCCAGTACAACCTCCTCGATTACGAAAAGATTTCCTACCTGCGCTCACTCTGGGAGTCGGGGTGCGCCTTCCATCACGCCGGTATTCTTCCCGCCGCCAAGGAGATCGTGGAACGGCTCTTTGCCGACGGCCTCATCAAGCTGCTTTTCTGCACGGAAACGTTCGCCCTCGGCGTCAATATGCCCGCCAGTACGGTGATATTCGACGAGCTTGAAAAATTCGACGGCGTCGAGTTTAATTACCTCATGACCCGCGAATATAACCAGATGGCGGGCCGGGCAGGAAGACGCGGCATGGATATCGAAGGGTACGTCTATTCGCAGGTCATTCCCGAGGCGACCGATCCCAGGCATGTCGAACGGCTGCTGTTCGGCACCAATGAAAAAATATCGAGCCGCTTTTGTGCCTCCTATTCGACGATTCTCAATCTGTACAGCCGTTACGGCGAGGAGGCCTTTACCATTTTCCGGCGGAGTTTTCATAATTTCAAGAAGGGCGTTTTCGCCATCGCCAAGGAGTACCGGCGGGAGGAAGAACAGATCAGGCGAAGAATCGAATTCCTGCAGGTTGCCGGGTTTCTCGACGGCATCGAGCTGACCGATAAGGGAAAGCTTGCCGCCGCGGTCAGCGGGTATGAGATCCAAACCGCCGAGCTTTACTACAGCCGTAGTTTCGAAGAGTGTACGGTCGCGCAGCTGCCGGTGGTCCTGGCCGCTATCGTCACCGAGGAATCCCGCCGCAAGCAGGCGCCGCCGACAACGGTCAGGCTTAAGTTCGAGGCCGAAAAAGTCATTCATCGCCTGCGGGCGAGGGAAATCCGTCACCAGATTACCGCTCCTATCAGGGAGCTCGATTTTTTGCTTGCGGCGCCGGTGTATGCCTGGGCGTCGGGATGCAGCCTCAGGGAACTTCTCGCGTTCGGTATCCCCGAAGGGGATCTCGTTCGTCTTCTTCGCATGACCATCCAGCTGCTGCGAACCCTTCGCGACCGTATCCCCGACCCGGTCATCGCCGAGAAAATGCATGAGGCGCTGCTGCTTATCAACCGCGACGTCATGGATGCCCGGGCGGAACTTGAGGTCGGGTAAGGCTGTTCCGACGAGAGTATTCCTTGATTCCAATTTTTTTTAAACCTATTTTGCAGGTATGAAATCGGATAACCATACGATAACGGGTCTTCCGGGAGCATCCTGTCCGGGGCGGCGGCGATGATACCGAGGGTGATGAAACGGTACTATGTATCCGTTCTCTTCCTTATGGCGTATGCCGTGACGGCGGCACCGTCGCCGTTCTATACCTACGCCACCACAACGGGGTCAAACATGCCGATCGCCGTGCCGCTCTCCGCCGATCCTACCCTCGATGGTGCTCCGCTGGGCGATTCAGACGAGATCGGCGCCTTCAGCAAGGCCGGGTTGTGCGTCGGCGCGGCGATATGGGACAGCATCCATAATCAAGGCATAACGGTAGTTGGGCAGAACTCCTTATCGCTCACCACGGATGGACTCAACAACGGCGATTCGATCTACTTCAGGGTATGGCATTACTCGACCCGGAAAGAGGCGCTCGCGGTCGTAACATTTTCTTCCGAGGGGGCCGTTTTTAATAGCTTCGGTGCCCCGATTATTGCCGGCATTACCGCCGTTTCAAGCGCGATTTCGGATCCTGTGCTGGCGTCACCGGCAAACGGTGCGACCGGGCTGCCCGTATCATTGCCCCTGCGCTGGGGACTCCTCGGCGGTGCAACCTCCTACGGTGTTCAGGTATCCGCGGACGCGGGGTTCGGGAGCACGGTGTCCAATCAGACCGGGATCACCTCTCAATCGGCCTCCATCAACGGGCTCGCAATCAACACCACCTATTACTGGCGTGCGAACGCATCGTCCGGCAGCGTCACGAGCTTCTGGGCCGGCATCTGGAGCTTTACAACGACGACAACCGCGGTTTTATCCAATGATGTCCGGTCGGCGACCGGGCCTTCACTGGCATTTTTGAACGGAAGGTTGCTCTATTCGCTTCCTGCGGCTGCAAACACGGAAATTGAATTGTACGATATGACGGGGAGAACCGCCCTGGTCATCAGTCGCGTGGAACCGGCAGGTAACCACTTCGTGAACCTCAGGGAGTGCAACCTGGTCTCCGGCAGGTATGTAGCCCGGATAAGGTACGGCGATACCGAGAAGTGGATTCCGATCCTTCTTGCCAGGTAGTCCTCACTCCGGGATCGAGGTGGTGGGGTGCGCTGGTCGTGCAGATTTTAAACAGGCATGGTCTGCCGTTCTCCCCTGCGCATCTCTCGCCGGACCAATTATTACGAAATACCCTCTTCCCCGTGACCCGTCTTCGAAACGTCGAACGCCTGAACCGGGCGAATAGAAGGGCGGCTTCGTTCCGGGCCATCTCCCGCTGCCGCATCCGCAGGCAGAATAAATTCCGCTTTTTTTCTTGACTTCTCTCTAGGGCGGCTATATTTTCTATTCATCGGGGGGCATGGTTCAGCGGTTATTCGCGCCGGCGCAGCGGCCGGATCAATTCTATTCTCAGAGGTCAAATAAGCGATCGGGGACGTTTACTTACTACCGGTAACCGATAATCGCCGAAGAATAATTGCCGATTATCGGATGGCCGGACGAGCACGCGAAATCGGTTTGCCGCCGGGAGAATTCCGACTTGTGGAATCAATAAGATTCTCATCGTGTAATTCGCTATCAACGGATTTAAAATTTGTGCAATCCGCCCAATGACCCATGCAGGGAGGGAACAAAAATGAAAAAGGAGAGAGGTGCCCGCAGGTTGACAGTATCCTTTAGCCGCCGGTTGTCGGCACTGATGCTCCTGTCGGTTTTGGCGGGCAATGCCCTGGCGAGACATTTCAACCCGCTGGATAGCCAGACAGGGAATTACCTGTCGGTGTATCTCGATACGGCGGCGCACCCTACCCTCGATGGAACGCCGATAGTCGC
Source organism: uncultured Fibrobacteraceae bacterium (assembly GCA_964651515.1). GTDB lineage: Bacteria > Fibrobacterota > Chitinivibrionia > Chitinivibrionales > Chitinispirillaceae > BOG-1184. Next base: position 25,644 of record CAZYYB010000019.1, on the reverse strand, counting down.
GAATGACGAGGTCGGTGTCTTCGATTCCGCCGGTAACTGCTGGGGTGCCGGCAGTTGGCCCACCGGCGCGACCGCCACCTTCCCCGTCGCGGGCTATAACGTTTTGGCAGGCGTTGAGAAGCCCGGCATGAAGCCGGGAAATGTCATGTATTTCAGGGTGTGGGACACTGCTTTGGGCGAAATGTCCGCATCGGTAACCTTCTTTCCCGCGGGTACCCCCGTTCCCTTCAATGCCAACATTACGCCGTATACCGATTCGGCGTACGAGAACGGCAACAGCACGTTAAATCCATCCGTTCCTTCGAAGATTACCGGCCTTGGAATCCCGATCGCGCCGGTCCTCGCTTTGCCGACCAACGGCGCCTCCGGTCTGGGGGCGGCCCTCACCCTTTCCTGGAATTCAGCGGCCGGAGCCGTGTCCTATGCGATACAAGTATCGACGGCCTCAAGCTTTGGAACGACCGTTTTCAGTCGCACCGGTCTTACTGCGACCTCCGACGTCGCAAGCGGTCTTGCCGGAAGTGCGACCTATTATTGGAAGGTAAATGCTTCAAACTCCGTCGGGACCAGCCCCTGGTCGATCGCGTGGAGTTTTGTCACCCCGTTAGCCGCGCCTGTCGCACCGACCCTTTCGACGCCGACCAACGGAGCAACCGGTCAGGCTACTTCGCTCACGGTAAGCTGGGGAACGGTGACGAATGCGACATCCTACGATCTGCAGGTAGCGACCTCCTCTACCTTTGCTTCGACGCTTTCGGATCAGCCGGGCCTTTCTGCTGCATCAGCATCGGTCATCGGCCTAGTGAACAGTAGTACCTACTATTGGCGTGCTAATGCGACCGATGCGGGTGGGACCGGCGTCTGGTCGAGCGTGTGGAAATTTACGACCATCGTCGCGATTCCCGGAACGCCGATGCTTTCCTCGCCGACCAATGGCGTCCTCAATCAGGCAACGGCATTAACCCTTGTCTGGGGAACCGTAACGAGCGCCGCCTCATATTCAATCCTTGTGTCGACGAGCTCCACTTTCGCCACCACGGTACAGAGTCATACCGGTCTCACTGCCGCATCAGGATCGGTCGGCGGCCTCGGGAACAGCACCACCTACTACTGGGAAGCGAGCGCTACCAATGCGGGCGGGACGAGTGCGTGGTCGGGCATCTGGAGCTTCACGACGATTATCGCCGCACCGGGTGCGCCGGTGCTGTCTTCGCCGACGAGCGGTTCAACGAACGAGGCGACGGCTCTCACGCTCGCCTGGGGAACGGTAGCGAATGCGGCCTCCTACGGGGTGCAGGTCTCGACGGTTTCGACCTTTGCCTCGACGGTTTCAAGCCAGGCGGGTTTAGCGGCAATATCGGCTGCGGTGAGCGATCTTTCCAACAGCACGACCTATTACTGGCGCGTGAATGCGACGGATGTTGGCGGAACGGGTGTCTGGTCGGGCGTCTGGAACTTCGCGACGATCGTCGCGATACCGGGGGCTCCGACGCTTGCCTCGCCGACGAACGGTGCGGGCAACCAGGCGACCTCGCTCACCATGAGCTGGTCCGCGGTCACCGGAGCGGCAAGCTATAATGTTCTGGTCTCGACGGTCTCGACGTTTGCCTCCACGGTTTCGAGCCAGACGGGTCTGGCCTCGGCCTTGGCCTCGGTCGGTGGACTTGGTAATAGCGCCACCTACTACTGGAAGGCAAGTGCGACCAATGCGGCTGGCACGGGCGTCTGGTCTGCGGTCTGGGACTTTACGACGATCATGGCAGCGCCGGGCGCGCTGGTGCTGTCTTCGCCGACGAGCGGTTCAACGAACGAGGCGACGGCTCTCACGCTCGCCTGGGGAACGGTAGCGAATGCGGCCTCGTATGGCGTTCAGGTGTCGGCGTCCTCGACCTTCGGGACAACGGTTGCGGCCCAGAGCGGGCTGACGACGGGATCCGCGACGGTCGGCGGGCTTAGCGGAAGCACCGTCTACTACTGGCGTGCGAATGCGACGGATGCGGGCGGAACGGGTGTCTGGTCGGGCATCTGGAGTTTTACCACGGTGGTGGAAGCGCCTGTCGCACCGACGCTTTCGACGCCGACCAACGGAGCAACCGGTCAGGCGACCTCGCTCACGGTAAGCTGGGGAACGGTAAGCAGTGCGACTTCGTATGCGGTTCAGGTCTCGACGGTCTCGACGTTTGCCTCCACGGTTTCGAGCCGAACGGGGGTCACCGCGGCATCCGCTGCGGTAGGCGGCCTTGTTACGGGGATCGGCTACTACTGGGAGGTCAATGCAACGGGTGCGGGAGGGACGAGTGCGTGGTCGGGTGTCTGGAGCTTTTCCACGGGGAAGAACCTGGTCATTCCTATTGCAATCGGCTGGAACATGAACTCGCTCAACCTCCATCCGGCCGATTCAACAACCGTCGGGATTTTCGGCGCATTCAAGGGATCCATCCTGGTCAAGGATGCTTCGGGTAACGAGTATTTTCCGGCATTCGGTCTCGATGGGATCACTACCCTCACCACCGGCAGGGGATACCAGATTTACGACGACTCGATCGATACGATCCGGGTGACGGGGAGTCAGGTCAACCTCGATTCAACCTCGATTGCCCTGCCGGATTCGATCTGGAGCATCATCGCCTATCTGCCGCAGGCGACAATGAATATCGATACCGCCCTTGCCGGGATAGCGTCGCAGATCATACTTGTCAAGGATAACGCCGGCGGCATGTTCTTTCCCGGATTCGGACTCAACACCATCGATACGATGTGTGTCGGTCAGGGGTACCAGATTGTCACCAGCGCCCCCGCGACGCTTACGTATCCCGTTGCCGGGAGCGCGGCAAAACAGCGGGCGGCGACCGGCGGCGGGAAGCCGCTTCGTTCCCTCCCTGCTCCACGGCATTATGCAAAACATCGGATAACCGGCGGCAATGCGTCGTTTGTGGCTCAAAATATCGAATTTGCGGGGAACGCCGCCGCCGACAAATCCGAAGTCGGCGCCTTTGATACAAAAGGGAATCTTGTCGGCGCCGGAACGGTAATCGACGGCTTCACCGCTTTTGCCGTCTGGGGTGACGACCATATGGCCACGGTGAAAGACGGCTGCGAACTTTCCGAGAGAATCACTTTCCGTTTATGGACCGGCCAGGCGGAATATCCGCTTCAGGTAACCGGCGGGAACGCTCCGGCCTATGCTGCCAATAAAATAATCGTTGCAACGCTTGCCGTTCCCGCGCAGGCGGTGCAATCATCCTTTGATCTTCCGCGAGCCTCTCCGAACCCCTTCCGGGGCGGCGTGCGCATCGCGTTCGATGTTCCTGCACTGCGAGGCACGGCAGACCAGGACGTGGATATCGGGATTTACGATATGAAAGGATGCCTCGTGCGGAAGATTGCCGGGGGGCGCTATGCGGCGGGCAGCTATACCGTTTTCTGGAACGGCACCTCCCCGGCCGACCGGACAGAGGGAGCGAAAATCTACTTCGTCAGGATGAAGGTGAATGGGTTTGAGAAGGAAGTGAAACTTATTGAACTTAAATAGGCGCAGCCGGTGACGACGGTCACCTCGGGGAGGGAGAACCATCATGAAAAACGCAAAGGAGGTCCCTGTGTACACGATTAACTTAAAACAGTGGTCGTTGGTCGTCATTTTTCTGTCGGTTCTTGCCGTGAGCGCCTCTGCGTCGCATTTTGTGCTTGCGGACAGCAGCACGGGAAACGATATGGTGGTGATCGTCGATACGGCGATACATCCTTCCATCAACGGCGTGACAATGGGCAAGGGTGATGAAATCGGTGTTTTTGACACCAACGGCAACTGCTACGGGTGGGCCAGATGGGACAGCGTCGCAAACTCCGGAGTAACCGTGTGGGGCCAGAATACCGGTACCGGCGGTTTCGGGTCGGGAGAAGTCATGCGGTTACGGGTGTGGGACTCCCTGACCAACACGGAAATGCCCGCTACGGCGACCTTCTATCCCACCGGTACTTCGGCTCTGGGATATACGCCGACGGCGGATTCAACCTTCCTCACTAATGGTATTGCCATTCTTAAAAGTCTTTCCGGCCTTTCCGCCCCGGCGGCGCCGATCCTCGCTTCGCCGACCAACGGTTCCACAAATCAGCCTACGTCGCTCACCGTCAGCTGGACTTCGTCAAACGGTGCATCCTCTTATGCGATACAGGTTTCTACGGTATCGACCTTTGCATCCACTATAGCGGGCCAGGCCGGCATATCCGGCACGTCGGGGGCGGTCGGCGGACTCGGCAATGCCGTCGCCTGCTATTGGCGGGCAAACGCGACCAATGCCGCCGGATCAAGCGCATGGTCGGGCATATGGAGCTTTACGACCATTGTGGCCATCCCCGGCGCCCCGGTCCTCTCGTCGCCGAGCAGCGGTACGACCGGCCTGGCAACGCCACTCACCGTGGACTGGGCAGCGGTAACCGGTGCGACAACCTATACCGCGCAGGTATCGACGGTTTCGACTTTTACCTCCACGGTCTTCAACCAGACGGGGTTAACCATGACCTCGGCGGCGACCGGCGTGCTTTCCGGAGGCCTCTACTACTGGCGGGCCAATGCAAAGAATATTGCGGGGACAGGTGTCTGGTCGAATGTCTGGCATTTCACCACGCTTGCCGTTCCGGCTGCTCCGGCGCTTTCGTTACCGGCAAATGATGCAACGAACCAGGCAACAATCGTTGCCGTGAGCTGGACAGCTGCAACCGGTGCGGCATCCTATTCGGTACAGGTTTCAACCGTCTCGACCTTTGCATCCATGTATTCGAACCAGACCGGTATCACGGCGACCTCCGCCTCCGAAACGGGTCTTTCATATGGCGGTAGTACCTATTATTGGCGGGTGAATGCAACCAATGACGCCGGGACCGGCATCTGGTCGGGCATCTGGAGTTTTGCGACGCTCGCTGCGCCGGGCGCCCCTGTCCTTGCTGCACCGACCAATGGTGCTGCCGGGCAGGCGATGACGCCTACCCTGAGCTGGGCAACCGTAACCACCGCGGCGACGTACACCGCGCAGGTTTCGACGGTATCGACCTTTGCGTCGACGGTTTCGAGCCAGGCCGGTCTGGCCGCAAATTCCGCGGCGGTCACCAGGCTTTCCGGCGGAACGGTGTACTTCTGGCGGGCCAATGCGGCCAATGCGGCGGGAACGGGCATATGGTCAGGCACCTGGAGTTTTACCACGCTTGCCGCACCGGCTGCGCCGGTGCTTGTTTCACCGACCAACGGCGCCGCCGGCCAGACACTTGCCCCGACCTTCACGTGGGCGGCCTCTGCCGGCGCGGCGACCTATGAGATGCAGCTGTCAACGGTAACAACCTTTGCGTCGACGGTTTCAAGCCAAGCCGGTCTGTCCGCGACATCCGCGACGGTCGGCGGACTTGCCGGCGGCGTTATGTACTACTGGAAGGCCAATGCTGCAAATACCGCCGGAACGAGCACCTGGTCAAACATCTGGAGTTTTACCACGCTTGCCGCCCCGGGTGCCCCCACGCTTGTTGCTCCGACGAGCGGCGCCATCGGCCAGGCGCTTGCTCCCGCGCTGAGCTGGACAACGGTTACCGGAGCCGCTTCCTATGGCTGCGAAGTGTCCACGGTATCCACTTTTGCCTCGGTATTCCAGAGCCAGACCGGTTTAACCGCTGCGGCGACGACGACCGGCGGGCTTACCAACAGCACCATGTACTACTGGAAAGCGAATGCAACCAACACTTCCGGTACCGGTGTCTGGTCGGCGGCGTGGAGCTTCACGACTATCACTCCCTCGGCGGTGGTGACGCTGTCGTTCCCGGCGAACGGCGCAACCAATGAGCCGACGTCGCTGACCATGAGCTGGGGCTCGGCCACCGGCGCACTCTCCTACACGCTGCAGGTTTCAACGGTATCGACCTTTGCCTCCACATTTTCAAGCCAGGCCGGCATTACCGGGACATCCAGGGCGGTGACGGATCTGGCGGTCGCTGCCGCCTATTACTGGCACGTCACTGCAATAACCGCCGCCGGCGCCGGAGTCTGGTCGAGCGTCTGGAGCTTTGTTACAGTGCCGGCGGCGCCTGTCGCCCCGACCCTGACCTCTCCCTCAAACGGCGCACAATATGGAACCGCCACCGAGCCCCTGGCCTGGGGGTCGGTTGCCGGGGCAACAACCTATTCGGTTCAGGTTTCGACGGTCTCCACCTTTACAACAACAATTTTCAGCCAGAGCGGCGCGACCGCGTCCGGTATCTTTAATGTTACCAGCACAAAAACAATTACTTACTACTGGCGGGTCGATGCCGCAAATGCCGGCGGCACCAGTGCATGGTCCGCGATGTGGAAATTCACTTTTACAAGTGGGGTTGTGCTTCCGGTGGTCGACAACGCCATGCAATCCCGCACGGTCAGCTATTCGCGAGGCATGGTATCCTATGATCTGAAGTCCCCGGCCAGAGTATCGATTGTGTTATTCGATGTCTCGGGCAGGGAGGCGCGAAGTTACCGGTTTTTGCAGTCTGCGGGCAACTACCGTCTCCCGCTGAACGACCCGGCACTTCCATCCGGCAGGTATCTGCTGAGATTCCGGGCCGGGGGGCTGTCGCAAGATCTGGCCATCACCATTGCCAGGTAGCGGCGGTACGGTAACGGTTCTTTTGTCGGGAGAGTCCTTCTTCGCGGAACTGCCTTTGGTGTGAGGGGCGATTGAAGTCAATCGCCCCTCGCTATAGCGGTGCATCGCATTTCTTCCTCCCCATTAACAAACTACCATCTCCGGTTGCCCGTTCGGTCCTTTTTCTTGTCAAAAGCAGAGCAACGGGCCGCGATTGCAATGCAGGTTCCGCTAATTTTTTCCCGGAATTAAGAACCGGAGTTTGGGCGCCTCAATAATAGCCCATGGGAGACATTTGGAATATGCTTTGCTTTTACCGTGGATTGTCGGGCGTCGGTTGTTTTGGCGGTAAGGGGGGGGCGACTTCGGGCGGAAATGAGGTAACCCATTCCAAGAGGGGTGCGGTGAAGGCGAACGGATGACGGTGCATCGGGCCGGAGGGAGGAATGAACATGTTGTGCCGAGGGAAAGCGATCATCATGATTACGACGATTGGTTTGTCAATTGCTGCGGCAGACGACGCCGTCGAGGTGTTCGAAGGATGGCATATGCAAATAGACGGGCAGGGGATGGTTACCTGCATGGTCATCGATAATCCCCGCACGCCGATGGCGTTCGAACGTCGTCTGATCGTAAATCTCGCTTCCGACCAGACGGTTACCGGCGGACGCCTGTTTTCCGCCGATGGAACGCAACGGGGCATGAAAATGCAGGAAGCGCGAACCTATTGGGTGCTCTGCGATGGCCCGCATGCACTGTGGGATTACTACGAGCAGGAGGATCGCCTGCTGACGCTGTCGGGAGGGGAACAAATTCCCGGCGGGTGGGCGGGTCGAAAGGTCCGGTTTGTTTCCAAAACCAACGCGGAAGTCTACGGGGTGCTTGTCCCGCTTACCCGGCCCGACCAGGTCGGTATAAAAATAGAGGGCGCATGCTGCGGGCCGGTGGTTTTCGCCGCGGCCGGGATGAGCAAGTTGCAGACAATGAAATTTTAGATTTTTACCGGAGGAAAGTCTCTATCCCCTGAAGACGAAGTAAACCGCTCCAAGACCCGTGCGGGCGCACCTCATGGTGTAAACTTAAAGAACAGGATTTCGCCGTCTTTCACCGTATAGTCTCGTCCTTCGGAGCGTATTTTTCCCGCCGCGCGAAGGCCGGCTTCGGTAGGGAAGGATTCGAGTTCCTCGATCGAATACACATCGGCCCGCACGAACCCCTTCTCGAAATCGGAGTGGATGGTGCCGGCGGCCTGCGGGGCGGTGGAATTTCCGGCCATGGTCCAGGCATGCAGCTCTTTCTCGTTCCAGGTGAAGAAGGTTTCCAGTCCCAGGATCCGGTATATCTCACGGGTGAGCTTTGAAAGGCCGCTCTCCGCAATGCCGAGCGAGGCGAGAAATTCCCCGCGTTCTTCGGGCGGGAGATCGTTGAGCTCGGCCTCGATACGGGCGCAGATCGGGACAAAGGGAATACCGCGATCCGAGGCAAATTTCCGGAGCGATTTGACATAATGTGATTCGGAACCCGGCATGAGATCGGTCTCCGACACATTGCCCACATAGAGCATCGGCTTGGCGGTGATGAGGTGCATATCGCCGATCGTCCTCAGGGCATCTTCATCGGCGGCAAGTTCCCGTGCACCGATGCCCCTTCCCAACCCTTCGCGAACCCGCTCGTAAAGTTCAAGCTTTGCCCTGAGTTCCTTCTCTCCGGATTTGGCGGCCTTTGCAATCCGATCGACGCCGTTTGTCGCGGTGTCGAAATCCTTGAGCAGGAGCTCGGTTTCGACCACCGCCGCATCGCGAAGCGGATCCAGGCAACCGTCCACATGCACCACATCGCCGTCTTCGAAGCAGCGCACCACATGGACTACCGCATCGACAGCCTTTATGTGTCCGAGGAACTGGTTGCCGAGCCCGGCGCCCTGCGAGGCGCCTTTGACCAGGCCCGCAAATCGATGAGTTCGAGGAAGGCCGGGACAATCTTCGCGGTGGTGATGTGTGCCGCGATTCGTCCCAGCCGGTCATCCGGGATGGCCACCATGCCGTGGTTCGGGTCAATCGTACAGAAGGGGTAGTTCTCCGCTGCCGCCTTGCCCGAGCAGAGGGCGTTGAAAAGGGTGGACTTGCCGACATTGGGAAGGCCGATGATACCGGCGGAGAGGGGCATGGAATTGGCTCCGTTTTTTTGCAGTGAAAGGGGGCATCACGTCGTTACTAAAATACGCTATCATGCTTTAATTACGCCGCTTTAAAGTATTTTTTTCGCTACCATGCGCCTCCTGCCGGTTTCCGCCTATCGCTCGACGTTGAAAGGCATTTTAGAAAATGCCTGGAATCGCGAGGCAATAAATCCTTTTTATGCCTCGTTTAAGGTTACCTCCCGCTGCCACTTCGGGTGCCCATTCTGCAATGTAAAAAATGAACCTGCTCCGGATCTGCCGACCGAGGATATCAAAGCGATCCTGCGTAACCTTTCGCGGTCGTCGGTGCTTATGACGAGTTTCGAGGGCGGGGAGCCGCTTCTGCGGAAGGATATCGGCGAATTGCTTGAATATGCCCGGCGTGAGTGCGCTTTTTACCTTCTCTTTACCACGAGCGTTCGCAATATTCTCGATTATCCCCTCGATGACTATGCGCGGTACATCGATTTCCTGCATGTTTCTATCGATGAGGGCCACGATAACCTCGAACTGTTCGATGCCCTGCCGCGTCTCGTAAAATTGCCGCTACAGGTGTCGGTGCAGACCGTGGTGACGGCCGACACCATAGAGAAACTCGACGCCAAGGTAGCGCATTGTCACCGACTCGGTGCAAACATCGTGGTGATCCCGGCGGCCCACATGGACGGCGCCGACGATGCGGTGCCGGATATCGGTGCACTCGAACGAAAGCTCCGCGAGCTGCGCATCAGGTTTCCGGACACGATCCATACTCCCCGGGGCTACTTCGATGCCTGGCGCAAGGGGCGCTGTTCATCGGCGACCGTTATTATCGCGCCGGACGGCCGCCTCTACTATCCCTGCCATATTCTCAACCGGAAAGGCCCGGATCTGCGCATGGTCCGCCTTGCGGATTGGCTTGCTTCCGACGAGGCACGCGCGGCGCGGCGCCTCATGCGCCGCTGCGATCGCAATTGCGGGTGGTATCAATACTACTCGATCCATTCTTATACGTCGCTTGCCTCGGTGATGGAGACGCTCAGGCCCGTTCTGGCAGGGAAGCATCCTCATAACCGCACCTCCTGATCGGGTACCGGCCGGGGGATCACTTTATTCTCGCCGTTGAAGGGCCTGTCCGGGAACAGAGGACAGGAGTACGGATGCATCGGCTCTCAATCGCGTAATTTATTTTATTTTCGGCTATTATGAATGAATTACGGCCGAATATATGCTTCAAAGGATTGAAACTTCATGGATAAGCTGATCTTAAAGGAGCAGGTGGAGGTCATCAGGCAGGCATTCGGCTATATCAATCAGTTCAAGGGCGGCCTGTTCGTTATTAAAATCGAGAGCACGCTCATCGAGCATCCGCTGTTTCCGCTTCTCATCCGGGATGTCGTACTGCTCCACCGGATGGGTATCAACGTCATTCTCGTACCGGGTGCCCGGGTTCGGATCGACCAGGTGCTCGATACGTACCATATCAAGTGTTCGAGCGTTGCCGGCGTGCGGATCTCTCCACCCGAGGCGATCCCCCTTATCAAAATGGCCGCATTCGATGTTTCAAACAAGATCATCACCATGCTCGCCGAAAACGGCGCGCACGGCGTGATCGGTAACTGGGTGCGTGCAAAGGGGATCGGCGTGCGGGGCGGTATCGATTTCCAGAGTTCCGGACTGGTGGAAAAAGTTCAGGTCGACATTCTGCGCAAGGTGGTTCTCGACGGGCTCATTCCCATCATACCCACCATCGGCTGGAGCGCCACCGGCAAGCCCTACAACTGCTCCTCCAACGAGATCGCCCTCGATGTGAGCGTCGAAATGAATGCTCCAAAGCTTTTCTTCATCATCGATCGGCTCGGCATCATGGCGGGAAGCTATAAAATTCCCAGCGAGGTCTACCTGACGAGCGACGGCGTCGTTTCGCAGCTTAAAACCGCCCAGGCCGGCGCATTTTTAGACCTGAACGTCACCGAGAATTACGATGAGCAGCTTGATCTTGTCGGACACGCCTATCGAGCTTGTACGAAAGGAGTACAGCGCGTGCATGTGATCGACGGCCGGGTCGAAGGCATGCTGCTCAAGGAGATCTTTTCGAATCGGGGTTTCGGTACGATGATTTACGCCGATCGCCATGACAATGTCAGGCCCATGCTTCTTACCGATATCCCCGAGGTGCTCCGGATAATGCAGCCTGCCGTCGATGAAGGGGCGCTGGTACCCCGGACCGAGAGCGACCTCGAAGAACGAATTGCCGATTATGCCGTTTATGAGGTCGACGGTACGGTCCACGCCTGCGCCGCACTGCACGTATTTCCCGACCGGCAGGGCGAAATAGCCGGCATCGTGGTGGATGAAACGTACCTGAGCTTAGGTATCGGTCGCCGTATGATTTCCTACTTCATCGAGGAGGCGGCCGCGAAGAAGCTTCGCGCCCTGTTTGTCCTGACCACCCAGACGTCGGACTGGTTTTCCCAGCTCGGTTTTTTCCCCGGGAAGGTGACCGATCTGCCCGCCGAGCGACAAAAAAATTACAACCGGCAGCGGAAATCGCTCATCCTGCGGTATAAGATTTCGGGTCGGCGCAAGGGTGGGGTGCAGGTGGATTGAGTGCAGGTTTCTCTTCAATACAAAAAAATGCCGTTTCTGGCGAATCGATCGGACCAGAAACGGCATTTTTAATTTGAATCGAGGGCTCTCGTTCAGCCCTGTGCCGCACTCGTCAACAGGTTATTGATCGCATGCTCACTCCTGGCTCCGCACATGTCCGTTTCGCCAGCCCTCCCATAGGGGGAACCCGTCGGCATCCCGCAGAAGCAGCTCCCGGTCGGCGGTGAGCACATAGTAAGCCGCATAGGTGTCTTTTCCCTTGAAGGTGAACCGGGCCCCGTGGACTTCCACCTGGTCACCGATTGGCAGGTTCATGTCCTGGTGAATGACGTACCAATAGGGGCCGAGATGAACCGGAATCAGCTGCCCATTCTGATCTTTGACGATAATTTCTATGCCGTGTTCCATGCCCGTCAACGGGGTAAGGGTATCCTCCTCAAAGATGGTTCCGGTGATCACCATCAGGTTGTAGCTGTTGAACATTTGATCGTAGGTCGTCCCGATTCCCCACCCCCCCGAACCGAGCCATTTAAAGCTTTTCTGGGCAAAGGTGTCGGCGGAAAAAAAACCGCATACTAAAATGGCGATGATAAAAAGGCGTTTCATGCGACCACTCCTTTCTCTTTCGAGGATGAAAAGGGACGAATTTAAATTGTCCGGATGCCGACGACGCTGCTTCATGTATCGATGCATTCTGCGTTCTTCAACTGCCGCACCGGATATTCCTGATTTAAAATAAATTTTGCTGAAGCCAAACGAGGGTCAAGACTGATAAGGATACGGGCAGGGATGCGGAATATTAAAACGGCCTGGGAAAAATATACCGGAGTGGGGAGACCGATCATCCCCACTCCGGTGACAGGGCGTTTTATTCGCTCTCTCTATCCGACCCGTGATCGCCTCTTCCCCGGTGTGTTCCGGGACCCGAGTGCATCCAATCGAAATTTACCATTTTGGAAAACTGTTCGGTCGTAAGGATCGCCTTCACCCTCAGGAGGTGTTCATTCATATTCTGGACCAGCTGTCGATGCAGATCGCCAAGCTGCGAAGCGTAGCCATCAAGAACCTGCTTCGAAGGTTCGGTTTTCAGGAGTTCCGTTTTCAGTTTGTCGCGGATTGTTTTCATCTGCTCGAACAGCGGCTTTGCCGTGGCCATTCTGTCCTCATGGACGGTCTTTAATTTTGCCTGCTGGTCGGCAGTCAGATTGAGTTCGGCGATTTTCTTTTTCATTGAAGGGTACTGGGTCGAATCGCAATTTGCCGCCGAGGCCATAAGAGGCGACATGGTGAGAGCCCAGCCTGCTAACGCCAGAATAACCACCTTATTTCTCATAATTCCTCCCCCGTTGCACGTCACTCGGTTCTTTAACGGATAGACGGTTTTCGACAAACCGTTCCGGTGTACTATTTTCCCTCACCATCTTCGCTGGCGTAGGACAGGGATGCCTGTTCGATATCCTCTCCCGCAAGATAGCCATGAATTTCCTGCATCTCCTCCGAAATCTCGGGAGCGACCGAAAGTCCGCTTTCCCGGTGCAGGTAAAGCACCCCGGATGTTCCTATGGCAAGAATCAGGGTCGCTGCAAGCGCAAAAACCGACCTCACCACGAGGGCTCGCCGTTGCAGCCGTCGGTGAATTCTGCCATACAGATAGGGAGGTGGCGCAGCAATGCGACCCAGCTCAGCGTAGAACTCACGCTCATTCATGCTACCGCCTCCTTGAGTTGCGGTTTATTTTCAAGGATAATGCTGATTTTATGTTTTATCCGAGACATTCGTGTCCGCAGTGCGGCAGACGATTTTCCGGTAATCTCCGCTATTTCGTCGAAGCTCAACCCCTCTACCTCTCTGCTGACCAGGAGGAACCGATCTTCTTCCGGAAGATCGGCGAGTATCTTCGCGGCCGTGTCTCCGGCCTCAAATGCTTCGAACGCCGATGTCGGGTCCGCCCGGTCGATGATAAGCGGCATGGTCCGCTCCTTTTCCCTCGCCCTTTTCGCCCAGAAGCTTTTCGACGTATTGAAGGCGATGCGAAAAATCCATGTACCGAGCGATGAGTCGGCCGCAAATTTTTTTAACGATTGATGGATTTTCACAAACGTCTCCTGGACAATTTCTTCAACCATCTCCCGATCGCTTCCCACGGATCTGAAAACAACCCGCCATACGAACGTCGAATAATGATCATAAACCTTCCGGAAGGCTTTTTCGTCGCCGCAGGCCGCTTGTTTTATCGTGATGCGATCAAGATCGACCATGCGCGTTGCTCCGGATGTTGCACTCTCTGTTATTCATAAATTTAGACTGAAACCATTAGGAAAATGTTACGGAATACGGCATCCCCGCCCCTTCATTGAAAGGACGCGATGTGCCCCTGCTGATTGTTTCCCTTACCTGGCCGACCGCCGGCGGGATAGCATCACTCGGGAAGGAGACGTTTCTGCGGATAGTTCGATTTGCACCGGCCCGATATTTTCTCAGGCCGCCCCCTCGAAAACCCGCCCGTGCGCCAGATAGTTCCTGACATAATCGGCAACCGAATCATCGAGGTTCTCACACCGGTGCGAGCAGCCTGCCGCACGGAGCCTGGTAAGGTCGGCGCAGGTGTAGTATTGATATTTCTCCCGGATGGTTTCAGGCATCGGGACATATTCGATGGAAAGCGGCTTTTCCGCGGCGGTGAAGAGAGCGTTCGCGACATCGTTCCAGGAGCGAGGAACGCCGGTCCCGATGTTGAAAATACCGTTCACTTCCCGGTGTTCGAGAAAGAACAGCGTCATTGCAAGGGCATCCTTCACATAGATGAAATCCCGCTTCTGTTCGCCGTCGGCAAAATCCGGTCGATGCGATTTGAAAAGTTTCATGGTTCCCTGGTCGCGAACCCCGGCGTAGCTTTTATTAATGACGCTGCGCATATCGCCCTTGTGGTACTCGTTCGGGCCATACACGTTGAAATATTTCAGTCCGACGATATGGCCGAGCCATCCCTTCTTCTTTGCGAGGCAATCGAAGAGATGCTTGGAATAGCCGTACATGTTGAGCGGACGCAACGTTTCCAGCATTGCTTCGTCATCCTTATACCCGCGGCTGCCGTCGCCGTAGGTTGCCGCGCTCGATGCGTAGATGAGGCGGCAGGCCGGGTGTTCCTCCCGCCACGCCGCGATACGCGCGGTATAGCGGTAGTTGTTTTCCATGAGGAAATCCGCATTTTTCTCGGTTGTAGCCGAGCAGGCTCCCAGGTGGAAAATCGCCTCGATCCCGTTGCCGAAATCGCCGCGTTCGAGCCGGGCGATAAACTCCTGTCGATCGAGGTAGTCGGCAAAGCGAAGCGGCACCAGGTTTTTCCACTTCTCCGACTCCCCGAGATGGTCCACGACCAGGATATCGGTGCTGCCCTTCCGGTTGAGACGTCCCACAAGCGAGCTGCCGATGAATCCCGATCCGCCGGTTACCACGATCATAGTGCACCCTTCCGGCCGGTTTGCTTCGGCCTCGATGTCCTCATTTTCCCGCTGGAAATATACGATGGGCGCTCTCCGCGCTCTCAGTGTACCGGTCCGGGTCGGAACAGCCCGTCGATGGAGAGAATCCCGGAGATCTCCTTTACGATATAGGTCGGTTGCAGCGTAAAACTTCCGATACCCCCGTACCCGTTCGCCACGATTGCCGACGGGAGCTCGTTTTCATGCGCGGCCGCGACATCCACCTCCGAGTCGCCGATATACAGGGTCGTTTTCCGGGATAATCCCCGCTCGTCAATCGCCCTCGCGATCATCCGGCCCTTGGTCATCGCCGGGCCTCCCGGGTCCATGTCCGGATTGTATACGGCATCGAAGAATCCGCGAAGGCCGAACTTATCGAGAATCCGCAGCGTTGGAATGTGCCGCTTATTGGAAACGATGGTCATGTCGACCGAGCGCGCCCTGAGCTCGGGCAGGAGAGCGGTCACCCCGGCCATGAGCCTGGTTGCCGGGTAGTTGCTTGCATCGTAAATGGTCCTGAATTCGGCGACGACACGATCGATCTCTTCGGGGCCGATGTACGGGGCGATGGAAGCGATGGCTTCTCTCAGCTGGAGCTGCATGAACGCGGCGACATTGAGCGACTCCGCCGCTATGCCGCTTTTCGCAAAGGCGGATGTAAGGCATTCCCGGACATCGCCGACGCTGTCGACCAGGGTGCCGTCGAAATCGAACATACAATGGGTGATAATCATGTAATTGATCCTAAGAGGAGAAGGGTGGCGATAAGCGCTGCCGTAACCCAGCTCGGCAAGTCCCTGATGGCAAAGGAGACCGGGTCCGAATGCATGATGCCCCGCACCGCGAGGAACCAGATGCGCATGAGCCAATACACGAAAAGCGGTGCGATCATCCAGAGCCAGAGCGAATTGGAATAAAGTTCCTTGACCTGTTCGCTCGTTGCGATATATAAAAGAAAAACGAGAATGCTCAGGAGTCCGCTCGAAATGCCGGCGATCGGCAGGAGACCGATATCCTCGGCGCCATACCCTCGCCGGGCGAGTCGTTCACCCGTGGTGGTCCCGAGAAGCCTTATTTCGGTGTAACGTTTAACAAAGCCGAGGCTTAGAAAGAAAAAGAACGAAAAAGCGAGAAACCACGGCGATATCGCGACATTTACCGCGGTTCCGCCGATGATGATCCTCAGTGAATAAAAAAACGAAAGCACGATGACGTCCACCATGAGCAGGCGCTTCAGGGCCACGGTATACGAAAGGGAAAGCACGCCGTAGGCCGCCAGGAGCACGGCAGGAAGCGGCCCCACGAACCGCACGGCGATGCCTAAACTGACCGCCAGCATGGTGCAGGCGGCAATCCAGGCGACAAGCGGAGGAAGCGATCCGGAGGCGATGGGGCGGTATTTCTTATCCGGGTGACGCCGGTCGGCCTCCCGGTCGAAGAGATCGTTGCAAAGGTAAATTGCAGAGGCGGTGAGGCACATGCAGGCGAACGTGACCAGGAGAATCGGATACCGGGCGCCGTCCCTGAGCTGGTGCGCCAGGATAAAGGGCGCGAAGACGAGCAGGTTCTTGACCCACTGGTGGGGGCGGAGGGCTTTGAGGAGAAGGAAGAACATTACCCGATTACACTTTCTCCGAAATAATTGAAAACGCAAGAAGCCTTGACTTTAAGGGGGAAGACTCCCCCTCGCTGCATTACCGGCCGAAAAGCACGGCCGGTATTCCACTGCCCCCTCTGTGTGGACGACCTCTATCATGGCTGATCGGGTGACCCCGATCAGCCATCCAAAAGATTGTCTTATTTTTTCCTGAACTTCTTCTTGAATTCCGGCGCCTCTTTAATGCACTCCCCAAGAATCCGTATCGCCTTCCCCATCAGTTTCAACGTCTCCTTATGCATCTGCAAGGGTTCTTTCCCCACATCCTGCCAGCCCTTTAATGAAAGATCTTTGGGGTCCGGCGCCACCTTCTCCCAGTTCTGGAACAGCCTTCCCCATACGCTCGACGCAATGGCGTCGGCATTTTTCCGGTGCATCGGGTACCAGTACCAGTCGTGGAACAGCACGCTCGCAATGTAGGACCATGGCGCCAGGATGGTCTTGAGCGACCATTCGAGCGGTTTCTTGAGCGGGCCCCAGTAGATAAGGTGCTGCATGCGGCTTGCAAAGGTCATCTTCTCGAACGGGCCCACAAAGTGCCAGTTCTCATGGCCGGCTTCATCATCGCCGACGATCTCGATTTCGCCCGGGTCGCCGCAGCCTAAGCCGCGTTCGTGCGCGAGCCGGATGAATTTTATGTCGCTCAGCGGATCGAAGCCCATGAGCTTCGCGGCGATGGCATCGATAGCCACCTGGTCGGCTGAGGCGAGCAGGATGTTTTTCACCTGCGGGATCATGCACCGCGGACCGGGACCGTCTCCCGCAAAGGTGCCGTCCATGACCGCAAAGATACCCCGGTGGATCTTTTTCTGGATCATGAGCAGATCGACGAGCGTTTCGTGGATGACCGGGTGGGTCCAGTGACGATGCTCATTCAAAAGCCCGCCGAACGCGTTCTTCATCGCGCCGGTCGTGGTCGTGAAGATATGGGTCTTGATCGTGGGAAGGTGGATGATGTTTTCGCCGATGAATCGCTTCGGGATCCTGAATCCCTGCGGGTAAACCTGGTTGAGGCAGAGGAACCGGTCCGTCAGGTCGCCGACCGCCTCGCGGATATCGATCCACTCTTCGCTTTCGTAGAGGTGAACGTTACGAAGGCCGTGCGCCTGCACCACCGGAAGCTGCTTGTTCTCCCGCTCGCCAAGGTGGGCGTCGATGACGACCGTGCGGTTGTGGCATGCATGGATGAGCGCGGAATCGTAGCCGTCTCGTTTCATGGCACGAATGACCCCTTCGATCTGCCAGGGCGTGGTCGAGCTGCCGGGGTAGAAAAAATGCCAGGAGATGTTGATCTTGAGGGCGGTATCGGCATCCTTGGCGATGCGCTCCCGGTACCCGGCAAGGTTCATGAGACGATGGTAGTCGTCAAGCACCGTTTCCGGCGAAGTTCGAAGAACCGCGACGATTGACCTGCTCATGCAGTGCCCTTTCGAAACGCCCCGAGACTTGCGACAAAATCGTCCGGGACACCGAAATCGAACCGTTGTGCCCCGGTCATCTCCAGGGCGAGATACCCCTCCGCCTGCCGCTGGAACTCCTGGGCTCGCGTCAGCTGGAACTCTCCGTTGTCGCGGATATCGTCCCGGATCATCCGCTCTAAAATATCGTAGATCGAGGGGGCGAGGATATGGATGCCGAACCAGCCGAGGAATTCGTCGCTCTCCAGGCCGTCGACGCGGAGGCTTTGCCGGGCGGTTGCAAGATCGGGCTTCTCGATGATGCGGCTCACCTCGATGAGTCGCGAATTTCCCGCGGTACGGGCTCCGGCGATGGTGCCGAAACCTTTGAGGTCGGCGGGACCGATCCGGTTCACCGCCGATATCGAGCGGTTCCCGGTAGTTTGCGCGATGGCGATCATCTCCGTGCAGGGAGAAACCGATGATCCCCGGAAGAGATGGTCGCCCAGGCAGAGCAGGACCCTCTCGCCTGCTGCAAACGCCCCGGTCTGGAAGACCGCATGGCCGAAGCCCTCCTGCTCGCGCTGCACCGCAAAGGTGAGGCGGGGGAGGAGCGTGCGCATGGCGCACGCCTCTTCATGCAGCTTCGGGTACTTTTCAAGCCGCCGCAGGTAGGCCGCGTCCGGTCCGGCCAGGTAGTCGCGGATGGCGGCATCGGCGCCCGGCTGCACGATGATGCAGATCTCTTCGATGCCGGCCCCGACCAGATCGATGAGGTGGTAGTGGATGAGCGCCCGGGCGATACCATCGGGGCCGACGACCGGAAACAGCTCCTTTTTTACGGCATGCGAGGCGGGGAAATGGCGTGTTCCAAGGCCGGCAGCCGGGACGATAGCCTTTCGGATGATCGGTGTCAAAGTGTCGCTGCCCTTGTTATTCATGAAGGTTTTCCCGCTTCTTATCAGGCCGGTACCCGGCGCCAACCCTGGGATCCGAAGACAAAGAGCCGCGCCCCGAACTCCATGGCCCCCGGAGACGTGCCTTCGAAAATATCGGGCATGACGCCGATGCGGCGGGAGTATTCGACGGCGATGGAGGGGATGTGCTCGCGAAGCGCTTCCGTTTTTCCGAATACCGCCACCGTTCCGCCGGTGCCGCCGCCGGTGATCTTGGCTCCGTAGAGTCCTTTGCCGGCACCGCGTTTCCGTACCGCTTCGACAAGAAAATCGACCTCCTCGACCGAGAGCCGGCAGTTCGACCGATAACTTTCATGGGCACCGTACATCGCCTCGCCGGCCACGGCGAGCGCCGCCTCGTCGCCGTTGTGGGCACTCCTCAGCGCTTCGATGAAACATTGCACCCGCTCATTCTCTTCTATCGGGTGGGAAGTGGGTCCGGCAACGCGATAGGTTGCATCGGGTTGAATTTTGGTGACCGGATCGTCATGGGTCTTGTAGGCGGCGGAAAATTCCGAGCCGAGCATGACCTCCGGCAGTTGCTTTTTATAAAGCGACTGCATCTCGGATACGGAAATCTCCGTCAGGAAATCCACCGGTTCGTGGCCCTTGGCGGCGCGGATGCTGTTTATGATCCTCTTCCCCATGAACGCGCCGATACGGACATCGCTGTAGGGGTTGGCCGCCACCGAATGGCGCATCATGGAGTTGATGCCGACGAAACCGGTTCCGGCCGGGATGGTAACCTCTCCCACCACCGATCCCGGCCTGCAGAGAATATGGATGAGCTTTCCCTGTTTGCCGCTGGTAATGGCAATCTGGTCCATGATGCCGCAGGGTGCGCCGACGATATGGTTTTCGGCGATCTGGCCGAGCCGTGCGATACGGGCGGCTCCCAGGCCGAGCTTAAGGTAGGCGTTCAGGCAGCAGAGCGTTCCTACCTCGACCGCTGCCGAGCTTCCGATGCCGACGTTCATCGGCACTGCCCCGAGGAGCAGAAGGCTGAAGCCGAACGGCAGTTCGACCGACTCCTCCTTGAGCATGGCAAATATGCTGCCCCCAATATAGGAAACCCAGGAGAGGAGCGGATTGGCATGGCAGATCTCATTGACGTCGCGATAATCGGCGAGCCCGGAGCCGGAGGCAAAATAATCGAGCGGGATGCGTGTTTCGACCGGCAGGGTCCTTTTGCCGACCTGCATGGTCCGGATTCGGAGGGTGCGGTCGGTACGTGGTTGCAGGGCGATAAGGATGCCCCTGCCGAGCACCGCCTCGCACACGTTTGCACCGGAGTAGTCGGCTATGCCGCCCATGACATCGAGCCGGGCCGGAACGCGGGTGATCCAGATCTCGCCGCTGTTGAAAAATCCGGCAAGTCCGGTGGGATCGCTGTTCGGCTTCTGCAGGAGGCGCTCAAATTCAGCGACTTCGAAGGGCATCGGCTCGTTATGCATTTAGTCAACCTTTCCGTGTTGCTTTTTGATGGAAATTCCAGGCGTCGCGGAGAATCCTGCGCAGGTCGGTAAATTCCGCTTTCCACTGTAGAACGGCCAGCGCGGCAGAAGGGTCCGCGACGAGCGCTGGAGGATCGCCGGCCCGGGGAGCGGCAATCCGGTAAGGAATTTTGCGACCCATAATCTCCTCTCCGGCGTGAATCAGCTCGAGTATTGAACTCCCCCGTCCGGTTCCTAAATTCATTGAAAGCCGGGTAGAAGCGTTTTCGCCGACAGAAAGATACCGCAGGGCGAGGACATGGGCACGAGCGAGATCGGTTACGTGGATATAGTCGCGAATGCAGGTCCCGTCGGGAGTGGAATAGGTATCTCCGAAAACGGTGAGTTCTTCCCGTCTCCCCATGCCCGCATCGAGCGCCAGGGGGATCAGGTGGGTCTCCGGCTCATGCGCCTCGCCGATATCGCCTTCGGGATCGGCGCCCGCCGCATTGAAGTAGCGCAGGGCAATGAAGTTGAGGCCGTAGGCATGGTGGTAATCCTGCATAATTCGTTCGACCATCATTTTGGAGGCACCGTAGGGGTTGACGGGATCGAGCGGCGTTTTTTCGGTGATGGGAATCGTGTCCGGGATGCCGTACACCGCACAGGTGCTCGAAAAAACGATCCGATTCACTCCGCCGGCGCGCATTGCATTAAGCAGAGAAATGGTGCCGGCAACATTATTAAGGTAATATTTCGCCGGATCGCCGACCGATTCGCCCACATAAGCGTAGGCGGCAAGATGAATTACCCCGATGGGATTGTGCAGGGCAAAAACCTCGGCGAGCCGGGCCCCGTCGTGAAGGTCGCCCTTTTCGAAGGGCCCCCACTTGACGGCCCACCCGTGCCCGTAGACCAGGTTATCATAGCAGACCGGCAGATATCCGTTCCGGTACAGTTCTTTGCACACATGACTGCCGATATAGCCGGCACCGCCGACGACGAGAACTCTTGGAGGCTGTTGTGTCATAAGAATTTAAAAATAATTGATAGGGAGTTGCGATTGCCTCCTCTGGTCAATGGAGGCAATCACCGTTCGGCGGGAGAGGACGGTCTCCCTTCCCCGGCGAATACGATTTAAGGAGAAGCATAGTGTATTTTCGGATATATTTTCAAGCTTTTTTGAAAGAACAGATCAGTCGCGGAGGTCACCTATGGGCAATAATAATAATGAAAGCAAGAGTGCGTTCGAAAAAGCCGCGGAGCGTGAGCCGATCACCTCACCCGCTGGAGAATCCGTGCCGGAGAACTCCCCGGCCGGCGAGCAGGAAGGACCGATCGACACGCTCGAAGACCTGAAGCAGCAGCTCGAAGGGCAGAGCGACCGCTATTTGCGGCTTATGGCCGAGTTCGATAATTTCAAAAAACGGGTAAGTCGCGATTATGAGCGGCTGGTTGAATCGGCAAACGAGAAATTGATGGGCGAACTTATCGAGGTGCGGGAGAACTTCGAACGGGCGATCAGGAGCGATGAAAAATGCACCGATCCCCGGAGTATATTCGACGGCATGAAATTGATTTATGCAAAATTCGACGATGTGCTGACCCGAAACGGCCTGGAACCCTTTGCCGCGGCCGGAGAAAAATTCGATCCCCAGTTGCACGACGCTCTCATGAAAGTGCCGAGTGCGGACATCCCCGAGGATCATATCGTTGAAGTTTTCGAAAAAGGGTACCATCTCAGGAAGCGGGTGCTGCATCACGCAAAGGTGATCGTTTCGAGCGGCGTCCCCGATAATGAAAAGTAGGAACTGGTTTTAAACCCGCCCGTTACTTCTATCGTGTACCGGGGCGATGGTTCGATAATTGTTAACCGGGAAGCTCAAACCACATGACCGATAAAGCCGATTACTACGAAGTACTGGGTGTACAAAAAAACGCTTCCGAGGAGGAGATCAAGACGGCCTACCGGAAGATGGCCATGAAGTACCATCCCGATAAAAACCCCGGCGACAAGTCCGCGGAGGAAAAGTTCCGCCAGGCGACCGAGGCGTACGAGGTGTTGAAGGATCCTCAACGCCGGTCACAGTACGATCAGTTCGGGCATGCGGCGTTTCAGCAGCAGGGAGCCGGTCCGGGCGGGTTCAGCGGTTTCGGCGGCGGTTTCGGCGGATTCGACATTTCCGATGCGCTTCGGGCCTTCATGTCGGATTTCGGCGGAGACTCTTCGTTCGGCGATCTGTTCGGATTCGGGAGCGGACGATCGCGCCGATCGGGCGGCGGCCAGGCATCGCGAGGCAATGATCTTCAAATCCGCCTGCCGCTCACCCTGGAGGAGATCGCTCAAGGGGTGCAGAAAACCATCAAAATCAAACGCCGGGATCGATGTCCCACCTGCGGCGGCAGCGGCTCCCGCGAAGGGAAGAAAAAAACCTGTTCATCATGCAATGGTAAGGGACGGGTGCGGCGGGTGGCCTCATCCTTTTTCGGCCAGGTGATCCAGGAGAGCGTCTGTCCCACGTGCGGTGGCGGCGGGTATATCATCTCCGACCCGTGCCCCTCCTGCGGCGGCGAGGGGCTCGCCTCAACCGAGAGCACCGTCGGCGTCGCCGTTCCGGCCGGAGTCTCGGAAGGCAACTACATCACCATACCCGACCAGGGCGATGCCGGTCCCAACGGAGGCCCGGCCGGTGATCTGATCGTGCTCATTCATGAAACACCGCATCACTTTTTTCAACGTCATGGGACGGATCTTTTGAGCGACATCGATATCTCTTTTTCGCAATCCGCCCTCGGTGCGTCGCGGGAGGTGGAAACTATTGACGGCAAGGTAAGCCTCAAAATTCCGCCGGGAACCCAGTCGGAGAAAATTTTTAGGCTCAAAGGCAAAGGGCTTCCCGTATTGCAGCGCCGGGAGCGCGGCGATCAGCTCGTCCGCGTGCATGTACGGACGCCCGAAAAACTCAGCCGCACGGCAAAGGATCTCTTGGAAAAACTGGCAAAAGAGGGGCTTTAATACGGCATGGAAAAAATAGTCGTCATCGATTTCGGGGGCCAGTACGCTCACCTCATAGCCAACCGCATCAGGCGTCTGGGCGTATATTCTGAAATTGCGCTGCCCGACGTCCCGGCCGGGAACCTTACGGGCTATGGGGGCATTGTTCTCTCGGGAAGTCCGCACAGCGTGCTCGAAGCGGGCAGCCCTTCAATCGATCCGGCGATCCTGGACCTTGGAATTCCGATACTCGGTCTTTGCTACGGTCACCAGCTGATTGCGCAGGCGCTCGGAGGGGCCGTGGCGAAGGGCAGCGTCCGTGAGTATGGCAGGGCGGAGATGCGCCTTATCAAAGAGTCGCCGCTTTTTGCGGGCCTCGATCCGGTTGAACAGGTGTGGATGAGTCATGGCGATACGGTGGAGACGCCGGCACCCTCATTTGAGATCCTCGCGAGCACGGACGATTGCCCGGCCGCGGCGGTGGGTAATAATGCGGCGAGGATATATGGCCTGCAATTCCACCCCGAAGTGACCGATACCCCGCACGGGATGAAAATCCTCGATAACTTCCTCACTATCTGCAATTGCACCCGGAGCTGGAGCCCGAAAACCTATGTCGCAACGCTGATACAATCGATCCGTGAGCGATGCGGCGATCGAAAAGTATTCCTGCTCGTTTCGGGAGGGGTCGACTCTTCGGTCGCGTTTGCCCTCCTTACGGCGGCGATCGGTCCGGAGCGTGTCATGGGGCTCCACATCGATAACGGACTCATGCGGCTCGATGAATCGGCCGATATCCTTGATTATCTCGGGCGGCACGGCTTCAATAATCTGAAGATTGAGGATGCGACCGACGATTTCCTCGGCGCGCTCGGGGGTGTCGTGGATCCCGAGGAGAAACGTCGCGCCATCGGCAGGATGTTCATCGAAGTCAAGGATCGGGTGTTTGCCGGGCTCCGGCTCAATCCCGACGAGTGGCTCCTGGCGCAGGGAACGATCTACCCGGATACCATCGAGAGTGCCGGTTCCAGGCACGCCGACCGGATCAAGACCCACCATAATCGCGTGGATGTGATTATAGAGCTCATTGCACGCGGGCTCGTTATCGAACCGCTCGCGCAACTATACAAAGACGAAGTGCGGGAGCTCGGGGAAGCGCTTGGCCTCCCGAAGCATCTCGTCTGGCGGCACCCATTCCCCGGGCCGGGCCTCGGCGTTCGGGTATTGTGTTCCGATGGCCTCGCAGCGGCGTCGGATAGTACCGCAACCGCGCAGGTTGCCGCCATCGCCGCCCCCGCCGGCTACCGATCGCTCATTCTCCCCGTGCGCAGCGTCGGCGTGCAGGGCGACGGCCGGACCTACGCTCATCCGGTGCTCCTTTCCGGGGACCAGGACTGGCGGAAAATCGAGGAGATTTCAACCCGCATCACCAATGCCGTTCGCTCTGTCAACCGCGTCGTATATTCCTTAAGTAAGGGATCCTCCCCCTCCTATCGCCTCATTGCCGCGACCATTACCCGTCCCCGCCTTGCCGTCCTTCGCGCCGTGGATCACCTGGTTACCGAAGCGCTGTTCTCGTCCGGTGAGTATGACTCGGTGTGGCAGATGCCGGTAGTTTTGCTTCCCCTGGTGAATGAACGGGGCGGCGAGTGCGTGGTGCTGCGCCCCATCGTTTCGCAGGAGGCGATGACGGCCCGGTTCATCCCGCTGAGGCACGAGACCCTTGAAGGCATCGTTGAAAAGGCGAAGACGATTGCCGGCATCGGCGATCTGTTCATCGATGTTACGCACAAACCGCCCGCCACCATCGAGTGGGAATAATCCCGTTGCCTCGATGATCGTCCGTCGGGAGGATCTCTGCAGGGATGATGGCGGTTTTAAAGGTTGTTAGCCGTCATTTAAGCAACGGTTGCCCCTCTTGAGCCCTATGCCCTCTTCATTGTTCATTGAAGAACATGAAAAATCCGGGAATTCTTCGATGAGGGTGTCTTTTTTTTATCATTTGATGATTGTATCGATTATATTATAAAAACAAAATGTTGCACCGATCTTCATAGAAAGAAGAGGCAATACCATGATTAAAATTTCAAGCGTGCATGCGGTCACAATGGAGTTCCATCGGTGGAGCACCTCAAGGAAAAGAGTGTGGTGCATTGCGGCCATAATCGCGGCAATGGTGGGCGCGGCCTTCGGCCAGGACAATTACAGTACCTGGCAATCGTATAAAAACATCCTCATCAATACGAAATCGGCGACGGGTCTGGGCGGCCTGACTGCCATGACCACTACCCAGAAAAAGTTCCCGCTGCTCGTCCGATTCACCACGGCGAACGCCGATATCTTCAGTGGATCGC
>CAZYYB010000018.1:0-36799 GCA_964651515.1 uncultured Fibrobacteraceae bacterium | reverse complement strand
TAAAAACCAAAACTAACTTATCATCTGGAGGCTCTCATAATATCAAAATGGACGGATTATTATAGCTTTCAATTGCACCAGCCCCTGGTCGGAGCCGCGCAAAGCCGCGTCCCCGACTCACCCCCGCTCCCATTATTGAACAGGCGGCGGAAGCGCATTGCCGGCCGCGAGCAAATTAAATTAGCTTTAAGGATACCATGAACACCGAATCCAATCGCCGCCTCCCCGCCCTCTTCGTCGGCCACGGCAGCCCCATGAACGCCATCGAGGACAATGTCTTTTCGCGGAAATGGGCGGAGATCGGATCGCGCCTTCCCCGGCCCCGCGCGATCCTCTGCATCTCGGCGCACTGGGAGACCGACGGGGCCTGTCTGACCGCAATGGCCGAGCCGCGGACCATCCACGACTTCCAGGCATTCCCGGCCGAGCTCTACGAGGTGCGCTATCCCGCGCCCGGATCGCCCGAGCTCGCGGAGGCGTGTCGCCGCCTCGTCACCACGGCGGAGGTCGGCCTGGACCGGGAGTGGGGGCTCGACCACGGGACGTGGAGTGTTCTTTGCCGGATGTATCCCGACGCGGACATCCCCGTTGTCCAGCTGAGTCTCGACCGGACCAGGCCCGGCGAATTTCACTATGCGCTGGCGCGTGAGCTTGCGCCGCTGCGCGAGGAGGGGATCCTCATACTCGGCAGCGGGAACATGGTCCACAACCTCGGGCGGATGATGGTCAAGGGAAACGATTTCAACGCGCCCTTCGGTTTCGACTGGGCGCTCGAAGCGAACGAGCTCTTCAAAAGGCTGCTCACCGGGCGGCACCACGCCGAGCTCGCCGACTACCGGTCGCTCGGCAGCGCCGCCCGGCTCGCGATCCCCACGAACGAACACTTCCTGCCCCTGCTGTACGCGGCCGCGCTCCGGTGCGAGGACGAGGAACTCTCCTTTTTCAACGACACGCCGGTCGCCGGGTCGCTGACCATGACCTCCTTTATCATCGGGTAACCCGTCTTCGCCTTGTTCCCCGCTCCATTCGTGGAGCGAGCGGGGACTGGGTGCAGCGATGGTTATGCCCGAAGCTCGGCTTCGACTTTGTCATTTCGAGCGAAGCGAGAAATCCTGGATTTCTCCTCGCTACGTCCGTCGAAACGACAGCGTCAACCGTTTTGAAATGTAGTTCATTTGCCGGATTTGACACCGCCGTTACCGGTAAGTATATTAATGAACACAAATTCATTAATAGGGGATTGCGCTCACCGATGAGAACCCGCGAAGGCGACAAGGAGAAGGCGATCTTCGAGGCCGCGATCAGGGTCTTCGCCGAAGAGGGGTATTTCAAGGCCACGATCAGCCACATCGCCTCGGCCGCCGGGCTCGCCACCGGCACCGTGTACCTCTATTTCGGCAACAAGGAGGGCATCCTGCTCAAGATCTTCGACCAGGTGTGGGAGGAGCTCTTCCGGCTGATCGAGCGCATCCACGGCCGCGACGATATGGATTCGCGGGAGAAGTTCGAGACCATCATCGATGCGCTCTTCGATTACTTCACCTCAAACCCGTCGCTCGCGCTGGTCTTCGTCAACGAGCAGCAGCACCTGGTCCGCACCGACGATTCGCACTTCGCCCGGTTTTACGATAAATCCATGGAGCTCAGCGAGACGCTCCTGCGGGAGGGGATCCGCGACCGGGTTTTTAATGCGTATATCGATGCCCCGGTGTTCAGCGCCTTCTTCTTCGGCGGTTTGCGCCATCTTCTGCACCAGTGGGCGGAAAAACGTCCGGGATTTTCGCTTCTGGAGATCCGCCGGACCATGAAGCTCGTCGTGCTGAACGGCATCGGGAGCGGCACGCACCGGAGCGGATGACCTGCGGGAGTTTTTTTTGGCAATAAATGAATGTTTGTTCATTATAAGCGACAGGAGAGGTGAACTATGGGCTGTATGAAGGTGCTCGGCATCCTGCTCCCCGGAGCGTTCGCGCTGGTCGCGGCCGCGGGGAGTGCCCCGGCGGCGAGCTCCCCGGGCCAGACCCTGGAGCTCACGATCGATCGGGCGGCGGTGATGGCGCTTGCGGGCAACGATAAGGTCCGGCAGTATGAGGAGCGCCTCGCCGAAAGAAAATTCGATGCGCGGGGCGCCGTCGGCGCGTTTCTTCCCTCCATCGGCCTCTGTGGCGGCTACACCCACCTGGATAACCCCCTGACCTTCGATCTCGACCCCATCCGCAGCGCCATGCTGAACATCGAAGCGGCGAACCAGGTGAATTTCGCCTCCATCGCTTCACAGATGGCGGGAGGGCCCGCCATCACCGATCCCACCTCGGCCGCGTACCAGGCGATCTACGACAAGGCCTACGCCGCACTCGGCAGCCAGGTGCCCGACTTCATCGATACGCTCCAGAAGCAGAATTTTCCCAGTGCGGCCGTGACCGCGGTGCTCCCCCTGTTTACCGGAGGGAGGATCGTCGCCGGCGTGCGCGCCGCCGCCGCGGAGGAGCGGGGATCGTCCTTCGAGCTCGACGACGTGCGGAACAGGACGCTCCAGGAGACCGTCGACAACTATATGACCGTCGTGCTCCTGGACAACGTCGTCGCCGTCCGCGGCGAGGTGCGGGACGCCATGCTCGTGCACTGCAGCCATGCGGAAAAACTCGCCGCGCAGGGCTCCATCGCGAGGTACCATCTGTTGCGGGCGAAGGTGGCGGTGGCCGAGGCGGAGCGCGATCTTGCCGACGAAAAGGACCGGCTTGCCATAGCGCTCATGGCGCTGCGTAAATCGCTTGCGCTCGACGAAAACGCCGATATCCGGGTGTCGGACAGCCTCGTGTACCTCCCGCTTCCCGACTCGGTCGACCCGTTCGAGGAGGCGGCGGCCGCGGGGCAGCCGCTCCTCGGCCTTATCGGCCAGAAAAAAATCATCGCTTCAGAGAAGGTCGCCGGCCAGCGGGGGGCCCTGCTGCCGCAGATCGCCGCCTTCGGGAGGTACGAGCTCTTTCCCTCCTACCTCTCGGCGCTGGACCCGAAGTGGGTCGTCGGCGTCAATGCCACCGTGCCGCTCTTCGCCGGCGGCAGGAACATCGCCTCGCTCCGCTCCGCGAATCACCTCGTGCGGGAGGTCGAGGCGCTCGAATCGTCGACCCGGCGCGATGTTTCGCTCTGGGTCACCAAGGCCTACCGTGAGATGCGGGCGGCCGAGCAGCGCTACCTGCGCAGCGATGCGGACCGGGAGCTCTCCGCCGAAAACCTCCGGCAGTGCCGCAGCAGGTTCGACGCCGGGTACGGTACCTCGCTGGAAGTCATCGATGCGCAGCTTACCGTGGAACGGAACCGTATCGACCGCCTGGTCGCGCTGTTCGATTACTACCGATCCATGACCGATCTGTATACCGCCGCCGGACACACCGCATCGGTGGTCGCACTTCTCTCCCCGAAAGGATCGTCCCATGCGCCGTAATCGCCCGATCATCGTCGCCGCCGTCCCCGTCGTTCTCCTGGTTGCGGTTGCGATCTTCCTTCTGACTTCGGGGAAAGGCCCTCAGGCGCAGCTCCTCTCCGGGACCGTGGAAACCGCCCATGCCGATGCCGCCTCCAAGATTCCCGGCCGCATCGACTCGCTCTATGTCCATGAGGGCGATCCGGTGGCAAAGGGGCAGGTGATCGCCCGGCTCGAAAGCGCGGAGATGGACGCGAAGGTCGACGGGGCGCGGGCGGTCATGGCCGCGGCGCGCTCCCGCATGACGATGGCGACCAACGGCCTGCGTCCGCAGGAGCGGGAGGCAGCCCGGAATCTTTACGAACAGGCGAAGGCGCAGTTCGAGCTGCTCGACAAGACCTGGGCGCGCATCGGTAAGTTATACGCCGACAGCGTGATCAGCACGCAGGAGCGGGACCAGGTCGAGGCCCAGTTTACCGCCGCGCGCGAACAGATGGCCGCGGCGAAGGCACGCTTCGACATGGCGCAGGAGGGGACCAGGGCCGAGGACCGCGACGCTGCCGCGCAGCTTTTCCTCCAGGCGCAGAGCGGGTATCGCGAGGCGTGCGCCTACGCCGGGGAGCTGACGCTGCGCAGCCCCATAAGCGGCTCCGTGGAAAAAACCATCTCCCGGGAGGGCGAAATCGTGGCCGCCGGCTACCCGATCGTCACGGTCGTCGACACCGCCGACGCCTGGGTGGTCGTCCAGGTCAAGGAGACCGCCATGCGGCGGTTCCGGATGGGCGCATCCTTTACCGGCCGTGTTCCGGCGCTCGGCGATACGGAGCTCGATTTCCGCGTGAGCTATGTCGCGCCCATGGCGGATTTCGCCATCTGGCGGCCGACCAACCAGAGAGGGGAGTTCGACGTGCGCACCTTCGAAATTCACCTTTGTCCGGTACTCCCGACCGGGAGTCTCAGGGCGGGCATGACCGTCAATTTCACCCTCTAGGGATCCCATGGACCACTCCGCCGAAAGCCCGGTGATCGCCCCTCCCTCCGGCCGGCTCGACCCCTTCCGGTACGAGCTGCGCCGGTATGCGAAGGACGGCGCGCTCATCGGCCTGACGGTCGCGATTCCGGCGGTGCTCTTCACGCTTTTCTGCCTGCTCTTCGGCCGCGGCATCATCACCGGGGTCCCGGTAACGATCCTGGACCAGGACAACAGCGCTCTCTCGCGGACCCTGACCAGGGCGATCGGCGCGTCGAGCGTCATGCGCATCGCGCACTTCGACGGCACCCTCGACGAGGTCGAGCGGGACCTGCGCCGGGGGAGCGTCTCGGGCGCGTTTTACTTTCCGCACGGCATGCAACGGGAGGTCAAGCGCGGGGAGCAGGCGTTCCCGGTATTCTACAAGAACTCCCAGAATGTGCAGGTCGGCAACCTGCTGGCCAGGGAGGCGACCGCCATATTCCGGACCGTGAACGGCGGCGTGCTCCTGCAGGAATTCCGGGCCAAAGGGCTCACGCGGGAACAGGCGCTCGGGGTCCTGAACCCGGTCACGACCGACGCCTCGGTTTTATATAACCCGAACTTCAGCTATAGCGAATTCCTCTGCCCTGGACTCATCTTCGCCCAGTTCCAGGTCATGATCATGATCGCCGCGATCCTGCTGTTCAACCGCGATTACCGGAACTCCCGCGGCGGCGACCGCGATGCGCCGCCGGCGGGCGCCCCGACCGTGTTCCTGGCGCGATCGGCCCCCGCCTGCCTGGCATTGGTCGCGGTGGCGGTACTCGTGATCACCGTCCTGTTCCCGCTTTTCGGTATCCGGCTCACCGGCCCGCTTGTCCCGACCATGGGCGCGATCCTGCTCTTCATCGCCGCCTCGTTTATTCCCGGCATCCTGATCGGCCTCCTCGTTCCAAAGGCGGTCTCGGGCCTGGCAATGGGCATCCTCATCAACATGCCCGCGTTCATCTTCAGCGGATTTACCTTTCCGCTCTGGGCGTTTCCCGGCCCCGTCGCGGTGCTCGCGCACATTCTGCCGTTCACCTACTTCGCCCCGGCGTTCTTCCAGATAGCCCTGATCGGTGCGCCGCTCTCCTGTGCGGCGCACGGGCTTGCCCGCCTCTCGCTCTTCGTGCTCGTCCCGCTTCCGGCGATCGCTTTCCTGCTTTCCCGCGAAGCCGCCCGGCCAAGGGCGGGCGCATGAACGCCGCGCGCCGTTCACTTCGCGCCCACCGCCTCGCCGCCGGCGCGGTCCTACGCCGGGAGCTCGGGATCATCGGCGACAATTTTTTCCTCATCCTCATGGTGATCGTCGCGCCGTTACTCTACCCGTTCCTGTACAATACGGTGTATCTCAACAAGATGGAACACCGCGTTTCGCTCTGCATCGTGGACCAGGACCGCACGGCCGCGTCGCGGCAGCTCATCCGGGATATCGATGCGCACGAGCTTCTGGCGGTCGACGAGATTCTGCCCGACCTGTCGGCGGCGAAGAACCGGCTCGAAGCCCTGAAAACCTCGGCGGTCATCGTCATTCCGGAGGGGTTCGAGGCCGACGGCAAACGCGGGCGCCAGACGCGGCTCGGCGTCGCGATCAGCAACCTGCGGTTTCTCCCGGCGAGCGACATCGGCAAGGCGCTCGGCGAGGTGCTCGCCAGCCGCGCACGGAGCTGCATCGTGACCGCGCTCGAAAAAAACGGCCTGAGCCGCGATCAGGCAACAGGGGAGGCGGAGCCGGTCCACCTCATCACCCAGACCCCCTATAACCTGACCGAGAGCTACGGCGACTTCATCATCGCCGGGCTGTTCATGCTGATCCTCCAGCAGACGCTCATCATGGGGCTCGCGGGCAGCATGTCCATGGAGCGTGAAAACGGGACAATCGGCGGGCTTTTCAGGGCTGCGGGGAACTCCATCGGGGCGGTGATTGTCGGCAAAGGCGGTTTCTACGTGCTCCTTTTCGCCGCCCATGCCGCGGTCTACTGTTCGATCTATTACCGGCTCTATCGGATCCCCTTCACCGGCTCGGTTCCGGCGCTTTTGCTGCTCACCATGGTCCATCTCATGACGATCACGGCCGCCACCCTGTGGATCGCCTCATTTTTCAGGAAAAAAATAACGGTCATGACGATACTGCTCTTTACCTCGTACCCGTTTTTCTTCATGTCCGGCTACTCCTGGCCCTCCTATGCGCTTCCCCCGTTTCTGCGGATAGCGGCCGCCCTCTTCCCGTCGACCCCGTTTTTCCGGGGGTACACGATCGTCACCCAGATGGGGGGAGGGTTCGCCGATGTCCGGCCGCAGCTTCTCCACCTGCTGGCCCTGCTTGTTGTCGCGATGGTACTCCTGTGGGTGAGGCTGAGAGCGCTGAGGGGTCGGTACGGGGTAGACGGTCGTGCCGGTTGATTTGAGCCTGTACAATAAAAAATGGACCATACTCCACAAATTACGTGAATTTATGGAGTATTGTCCACATAATCCTATCTCCTGCAAAATCAAAATCATCCTTGAGTTTTTGCGGCTGAGCCGCTACCGAAACAACGACTGGAAATTTTCCTACTCCGGGCAGCGCATGATCGGTACGCCTCCGCCGGAACCGCTGAAGTATTTTTTCCATAACATTTTATATTTAACGGGGGTAGCGGCAATCCATGACGACGATTCGTGCGGGTCTGAGGCCGAGGCGTCTTTTCGTCCTCTTTTTCGTTTTTTTCATCGTCTATAATATTAATCTCGTGCCGCGTCCCAACAGCGATGCCATATCGTCGGAACTGCTTCCGTTCGCCGTGGCGACGCACCATACGCTCTTTCTCGATGCCTTCTACTCCTACTACCGCGCCAAATCGGCCGACCCCGAAGCGTGCTATTTCTTCGAGCCGTATCGCGGCCACTACATTTCGGTCTATCCGGTCATCCAATCGCTGCTGATTTCGCCGTCGTACCTGCCGCTTGTCCATGTGTTGCACCTTAAGAATGCCCCCCCCTCCGCGATCGTCATGTGGGCCTACGCAATGGGCAAGCTCTGGGCCTCCTTTTTTGCCGCCGCGTCGGTCGTGGCCATGTACGCGGTACTGCTGACCCTGTTCGGCAAGAGGAGGCTCGTCCTCCTCCTTACCCTTGCCTATGCACTCGGGACGACGGTCTGGTCGCAGTCGAGCCAGCACCTGCTCCAGCACGGGTTCAGCTGCTTCATGATGCTCGGCGCCCTGGCCTTTCTTCTCCGCTGCGGCGGAAGGAAGAAATTCCTGCTCCTGTCCGGGCTGTGCGTTGCACTGGCCGTCATGGAGCGATACAACAACATCTTCTTCGCCGTTGCCGCGGCGGGGTATGTTGCCGCGCTCTACTACCGTCGTCCGGCGGCACTGCTCTCTTTCATGGCCGCTCCGGTCACCCTCGGCGCGCTGCTCCTCTCGTATAATTTCCACTATTTCAACACATTCACCGGGGGCTACTACCGACTCGGCGGGGTTTCCCGCCATATCCTTACCGGCCTGGCGGGAATACTCATTTCGCCGAGCCGCGGACTGTTCGTCTATAGTCCCTTTCTTCTGGTCGCGGTGGCGGGAATCGTCGTTTTTATCGTCAAAAAAGAGTATCGCCGCACTCCGCTCCTGGCCGGCATGATCGCGGTCATCGTGATCAATATCGTTATCGTTTCCCGATGGCCGAGCTGGTGGGGAGGGTGGTGCTACGGACCGCGCCTCCTGACCGAAATCGTTCCGCTCATGATTCTTTTCATCCCTTTCCTGATCGATGCCTTTCCGCGCTCCCGGACGCTTCGCGGGACGCTTGTCGCAACCGTCGTCCTCTCGGGAGCGGTGCAGGCCATCGGGGTCTTCTGCTACCCGGCCGGGATGTCAAACGGTCTGCCCGTCAATATCGATAACGCTCCCGAAAGGCTCTGGAGCGTACGCGGAAGCCAGATACTCGTGGAGGCCCGGGCCGGTCTCAACACCGAGATGCTCGATAACTGCATCGCGAAGATCACCGGCAGGGCAAAAACCTCGCAGGCGCATGCGCCCCTGCCCGATTCCGCCATGAGGGTCGATCTCCGCCCGAGGAGCGTTCCGGCGGCGATGATTGCCGGATACTCCTACCGGATTCCCTTCTCCGCGATCAACCGGAGCGGCGTTCCATGGCCCGCGCTCGCCGACAATGACGGCCGGTACGGGATAACCATGACGACCTACTGGAAAGAGGGGGGCGGCGAAGCGGTGCCGGCCGCCGCAAGGACCATGATCTGGGACACTCCGCCGGGAGCGACCTGGTCAAATTACATAGTGGTGATCGCCCCGCTGAAACCGGGCATCTACCGGCTGGGATTCGATCTTTTCCAGAGCGGGAGAGGCTGGTTCCACGACCATGGATCGCCGTCCCGTGAGTATTCCGTCACGGTCGGCCCGTGAGAGGCTCACGATCATCCATGCAACCATTCGATTTTTCACTCGAAAAGACCGACTCCCGCACCGCCGCCCGCGCCGGCACCGTTTTGACGCCGCATGGACCCATCGAAACGCCCGTCTTCATGCCGGTCGGCACCCAGGCAACGGTTAAGGCCCTGTCGCCGGCCGAACTCGATTCGTGCGGGGCCGGGATAGTTCTCGGCAACACCTATCACCTCCACCTGCGGCCGGGCGACGAGCTCATCCGCGAGGCGGGCGGGCTGCACTCCTTCGCCGCGTGGCACGGCGCGCTGCTCACCGACAGCGGCGGCTTTCAGGTGTTCAGCCTGCGGGACATTTCGAAGATCACCGATGACGGCGTCAGGTTCCAGTCGCATATCGACGGCTCGGAACATTTTTTTTCGCCCGGGCGGGTCATGGAAATCGAGCACAACCTCGGCGCCGACATCATCATGGCGTTCGATGAGTGTCCGCCCGCACGTGCCGACGCGGCAAACATCGCCCGTGCGGTCGAGCGGTCGCTGCGCTGGGCGGCACAGTGCGCCGAGGCGCATGCACGCCTTCCCCTCCATTACGGCTTTCCGCAGGCGCTCTTCGGCATCGTGCAGGGGGGAACCATCGAGGAGTTGCGTCGACGCTGCGCGGCGGAGCTGGTCGCCATGGACCTTCCGGGGTATGCGATCGGCGGACTCGCGGTGGGGGAGGATATCGAGGCCACCTACCGGATCGCCGCGTTCACCGCATCGCTGCTGCCGCCTTCGAAGCCCCGTTACCTCATGGGGGTCGGGACGCCCGTCGATATTCTGGAGGGGATCGAGCGGGGCATCGATATGTTCGACTGCGTGCTTCCAACGCGAAACGCCCGCAACGGCTCGGCATTTACGAGTGGCGGGAAGGTCAATATCCGCAACGCCCGCCACACGCGCGACTTCGACCACCCGCTCGATAGCGCCTGCGGCTGCTACACCTGTCGCAACTTCAGCCTGGCCTACCTTCGCCACCTCTACATGGCCGGGGAGATCCTGGCGCTTCGCCTGCTCACCCTGCACAACGTGCATTTTTATATGGAGCTGGTCCGTACCGCCCGGCGGAAAATCGTGGCGGCCGAATTTGCAGGGTGGAAAGAGACGATGGTCGAATCGATGCGGAAAAAGGATGTTGCGATCGAGGCCGGTCCGGAAGATAGCGCTTTGGAGCCGCGCGGGTAGACCATGAAACGATTCGTGCCGCGCCGACGCGCTCCCCGTACGGTCCAGGGGACCACCGAGGAGATCCTCTCCTTCATCGCAACGCACGGCGTCGTCGATAAGGACGTCGCCGCAAACGCGGCGGCCGAGTACCGCCGGACCGTCGAGCGGGAGAAGCTGGAACGCCTCAGCCGGTTTGTGCTCGATCTGCACGGGCTATCGAGCGTCGAGGCGGAAAAACAGGTTCTCTCCGGAATCGGTTCGTGCCGGGACCGGGGAGTGCGGGAGATACTCGTGATTCACGGCCGGGGGCTGCACTCGAACGCCGAGGAGGGACCGGTGCTCAAGAATCTCGTGCTTTCCCTGCTCGAAGGGAAGTTGAAGGGAGTGGTGAAGAGATACCGGCCGGGAACGCCGGCGGAGGGCGGGGAGGGTGTGACGGTTATTTTTATATGATCCTTTCTTTCTACCGGGCACACCCCCTCCCGCAACGCTCACATTAGGTAAAAAACACAAAATAAGATAATGAATTAAAATCAAATACAATATCTTGTTCATGTTTAACTTTAACATCATTATCCCCCTTATAAAAGGGGCGACGAAGCCGGGGGATCCGTCTCCCTGTATTTTTTCTACATCGAGGTTCCCCCACCAGCGCAGTAACTGATAAAGTCACAAGGATATCTATGCACAAATTCGGCCGACTTATTATTCTTTTATTCCTCGCCGCCCTCATCGGCGGTGCATACTTTCTTCTCCCGCGACCCGGCTCGCGGGAGAAGGTGGCCATCATCGTCCACCGCGGCTGCACGGTCCGCGGCCTGGCCGACTCCCTGGCGAGCCATGCGATCATCCCCTCGCGGCCCGCCTTCCTCGCCTGGCTCAAGGTGTCGGGCGTTTCGCGCCGGATCCATGCGGGGAGATATAACTTTGTGAAACACGAAGGGGTAATGGCGGCCGTGCATGAGCTGGCAAGCGTCGTTCCGAAGGAGACCGTGGTCACGATTCCCGAGGGTCTGACGGTCGAACAGACGGCCGCGAGGTTTGCCGCCGCGCTCGCCATCGACACGACCGAATTCATCGGGCTCTGCCGGGACTCCGCCTTTACCGCCGGGGTCGATCCGGCGGGCGCGACCGGCCTCGAAGGATTCCTCTTCCCGGATACCTACTCCTTTCCCGAAGGAACCACGCCGGCCGAGGTGATCCGGCGGATGGTCGGGAGGTTCAAGCAGAAGTGGGTCGAGGTCGATTCCGGCAC
Organism: uncultured Fibrobacteraceae bacterium; assembly: GCA_964651515.1. Lineage (GTDB taxonomy): Bacteria > Fibrobacterota > Chitinivibrionia > Chitinivibrionales > Chitinispirillaceae > BOG-1184. The sequence continues at coordinate 25,536 of CAZYYB010000018.1, read as the reverse complement.
CTTTCCGGCGCAGCGGCTGTCCGAATTCGAGACCGTGATCCTGGCCTCGATAGTCGAAAAGGAGGCCGCGGTTGCCGCGGAGAGGCCGCGCATCGCCGCCGTTTTTTACAACCGGCTCAGGAAGAGGATGCCGCTTGGTGCCGACCCGACGGTGCGCTATATTTTCAGGAAATTCGACGGTCCTCTCTATTGCAGCGAACTGAACAGCTTCTCCCCGTACAATACCCGTAAATTCAGGGGTCTTCCTCCGGGACCCATCTGCTCGCCGGGGCTTGCGTCCCTTCGGGCCACGGTATCTCCACTGCGGACGAATGAGCTATATTTCGTCGCAAAGTGGGACGGGTCCGGCGAACATGAGTTTTCCGCGACCAATGAGGAGCACAGCCGGAAGAGACAGGTCATTCAATACAAGAATCACCTTCGACTTCGGCAGAAGGAGGCTTCATGCAGGCGGTGAATCGTCGGCGTGCCCGGGCATTCCCGTTGTCGCTTTTCTGGGTGACGGCGGCGCTGCTCTCCGCCGGTGCGGCGCGGGCGGATGAGGTCGTGCCGCCCGTCCAGCTCGTCGATATGCAGACGGCCGGCGTGGTGCCCAAGGGCGATTTTGCCTTTGAAAGTCGCATTTACGATGGCGACGGCACGGGCACGGGGCTGCTGGTCGATTTCAAGGTCGGGATTACCGACCGGTTCACGATCGGGATCAGCTACGGCGGCGAGGGCGTCCTCGGACGCGAAACCGACCCTCGCTACGACCCCTTTCCCGGCTGCCTGGTAAAGTATCGCCTCTTCGACGAGAGCATGGTGGCTCCCGGCTGCGCCGTCGGTTTCGAAAATCAGGGGTACGGCGGCATTGCCGATCGGGGCCGTTACGGCGACGAAGACTATATTTTTAAGTCGGAGGGGTTCTTCGCCGCCCTGAGCAAAAGCTACCTGCTGATGAACAGGGTGGCGGTCGGGTTTCACGGCAATGTCAACCTGTCGCTCGAAGGAGTTCAGAAGGTCAAGTGGCCCGATGTCGTCGCCGGGTGCGATGTTGGAGTAAGCCGCGCTTTTTCGCTGGTGGCGGAATATGATTTAGCGCTCAATACGCAGGATCCCTACCTCGGGACGACTACCTATGGACCGCCGCAGGACGGGTTCCTGAACGCCGGGCTTCGGTGGCAGCTGGCCAAAGGACTGTCCATCGAGTTCGATGCGCGGGATATCCTCCAGAACCGATCCTACCTGAACGGTGATGGAACGGTGTCCAAACTCGGCTGGAGTCGGGAACTCAAAATGGTTTACCTTACACCGATTCAATAAAAAGGATCGTCGTTGCAATGAAAAAACACACCTTCGTGCCGGTTGTATCGGCGATCGCGATCATCGGGTTGCTCTCGCTTGCAGGCGGCCAGGGAGCCGCGGACTCTTCGGACGCGACCGCGAAAAAAATGCTCGCCTCGAAAACACCGGTCCTGATCGACTTCTGGGCCGTCTGGTGCGGCCCCTGCCGCATGCTCATGCCGACCATGAAGAAGCTCGAAGAGGAGTACAAGGGTAAAGTCCTTTTCGTCCGGGTGAATGTCGACTACAATCGCCGGCTCTTCTCCTATTTCCAGGACCAGTTTCAGGTCCAGGGAATTCCCGCGGTATTTATCCTCAGGGACAGTGCGGTGGTCGAACAGTTTATCGGGGTGCGGCCGGAGGCGGACTACCGTGCTGCGCTTGACAAGGTCCTTGCGATGGCCGCGCCGAAGAGCGGCGGGAAAACCGGCGATGCGGCGAAGGCGAAGACGGCACAGAAGAGCAACGGTCTTTGAATCCTATGGCCATCGCGATCAATGCGGAAAAGCTGACTAAGAAATACGGCGAAACGACTGCCGTCGACGGCATCTCGTTTCATATCGACGAGGGAGAGTGCTTCGGTTTTCTCGGGCCAAACGGGGCCGGGAAGACCACGACGGTGAAAATGGTCCACTGCTTTTCGCCGATTACTTCGGGTACGGTGACCGTCTTCGGCAAACCGAGCACCATCGACAATCGTGAAATAAAGAAGATGACCGGCGTGATCCCGCAGGAGATAACGCTCGATGTGGATCTGACGGTCTACGAAAACCTGATGGTTTTCTCCCGTTTTTTCGATATTCCCCGCGCAGAGGCGAAGGCCCGGATCGCCGAACTCCTCGAATTCGTGGAGTTGCAGGCCAAGGCGAAGAGCCGGATCCATGCCCTGTCGACCGGCATGAAGCGGAGGCTGCTCATTGCACGGGCGCTCCTCAACCGGCCCCGGCTCATCATCGCCGACGAACCGACCACCGGGCTCGATCCGCAGGTGCGCCACCTGATATGGCAGCGGCTGCGGCTGCTGAAGAATCGGGGAGCCACGCTCCTCCTGACGACCCAGTACATGGATGAAGCCGCCCAGCTCTGCGACCGCATCGTGATCATGCATCAGGGGAAAATCCTCCGGGAGGGCCCGCCGGCGGCGCTTGTGGCCGATGAGATCGGCAGCGAGGTGGTGGAGATCCGCATCGTCAAGGAGGAGGACGCCGCTATCATCGCAAAGCTTACCGATGTCGCCTGCGGTCATGAACGGGCGGGCGATACGCTCTTTTTCTACTGCCGGGACGGCCGGGATCTCATGAAAAAGGTGGTGGAACTCAATCTGCCCAATGTTCTGAACCGACCGGCCACGCTCGAAGACGTGTTTCTGAAGCTGACCGGAAGGAGCCTGGCCGAGTGAACCTTTCGTATCGGATCTACTACGTATTCCTGCGGAACCTGACCTCCTACAAACGGTTCGTGCTTCCCACCCTCATCGTCAGCCTCGGGCAGCCGCTCTTCTACCTGATCACCTTCGGCATCGGGATGGGCGCCTATATGGGTAAATTCGGCGGCAAGCCCTACCTGTACTTTCTCGTGCCCGGCGTGTTGGTGTCGTCGGTCATGCTATCGGCTTCATTCGAATGCCTTTACGGAACCTTCGTTAAGATAGTGCATGAGCATCTCTACGACTCGCTCATCGCCACACCGGTTTCGGCCGAAGACGCCGTGGCCGGTGATATCGTGTGGGGCGCGTTCAGGGGGCTTATAAGCGGCGTGCTCATGCTGATCGTCGCCGGGCTGATGGGGATTTTTCCGGCATCGGCGGTCAATGTCCTTATCCTCCTGGTCCTCATGGGTTTTATCGGCATACTGTTCTCCTCACTCGCCATGATCGTCACTTCCCTGGCTCCGCATTTCGACTTTTTCAACTACTATACCGAGCTTTTTCTCACGCCGATGCTGTTTTTTTCCGGCGTTTTCTTTCCGCTCGATAATTTTCCGGGCTGGATAAAGGTTTTCGCACAGTTCCTCCCGCTTACCCACGCCGTCGAGGTCTCCCGCGCCGCATTTGCCGGCGAGGTCTCGATGCGCCTGGCCCCGCACTTTCTGTACCTCCTCCTCCTCGAAATTGCGGCCTTCGGCGTGGGGGTCAAGATGATGAAGCGGCGAGTGGTGAAGTAGCATCGCAAAGGCTTCCGGCTTCGGTTGACCCGACAGTGGACACAAGCCGGATATTCCCGCCCGACCTTCGATTTTCCACGCTTTTCAATTGGACGAATTGTAATTTATTAATTGGGGAATTGTACCGTAATCAGCCGCGGAGAGGCGCATTGGCACCGAAAAAGCATCTGGGACAGCATTTTCTCATATCTCCGCCGATTGCGCAAAAAATTGTCGAGGCCATTCCGGCGGGACCGGATGAACGGGTGCTTGAAATCGGACCCGGCCGCGGCGCGCTCACGGGGTATGTCCTTGAACGGTACAGCGATGTGTATCTTATTGAAAAAGACAAAGATGTAATAGCAGCCTTAAAGCGGACCATCGGGCGGGCGCCATGCCGGATCCTGCTGGAAGATGCGCTCGAATTCGATTTCGGGCGGATCGGGTTCCCGCTGCATGTTGTCGGCAATCTGCCCTACGTCGTCGGCGCGCTCATCATCAAAAAAACGCTTCTCTACGGCAGCGGCATCCGGTCGTTCACCTTCATGGTACAGCGCGAGGTGGCGCAGCGGATCGTTTCGCCGCCGCACCATAAGGCCAACGGGTTCCTCGCCATTTTCTGCCAGTATTTCGGCCCGGCGCAGATCCTCTTCGAGGTCGAGCCCGAGGCATTTTTCCCGAAACCCAAGATCGTTTCCGCGGTCGTCCAGATCATTCCCGATCCGGCTCTGCTGTCGCGACTGGCGCCGGAACGGTGGCTGCCGTTTTTTGCCTTCGTGACCCATGGCTTCTCGCAGAGACGGAAAAAACTCTCCAACGTGCTCGGCCGGCAGGTCGGGGAGCAGAGTCGGTTCGAAGCCGTTCTCGCCGAAATGGGGCTCAATCCGCTCTCCCGGCCCGAGGATCTGGGCGTCGAGGCGTGGCTGGGGCTCTTCGAGAAATGGAAAACATGATTGCACGCGCGCGGCGGGTTGCAGTCATCGTGGGCATGGCGTTTGGTGTGGCTGTCGGCCAGACCTACGAGTGGCCCTCGCTCTTTGCCCCGGCGAAACGGGATTCCACCGTCGACACTTCCAAAATACGGCTGACGACCCAGGAGAAAGTCTTCGAAAACGATGAAAGCACCCAATCCGGCCTGGTCTGGGACCCGCACCTCTCCACCTGCCGTTTTGTGCAGCATTTTCTCTTTGAAACTTCGGGGGATATCGGGTTTCATGCGACCAACGAATTTTACGACCTCTCCGGAAGCGTTATAAAGGACAGCCTGCTCCCCTTCGGGGGAGCGCTCGGGCTGGAGTGGTCGCCGACTGCGCACTACGATTCGCGCACATCGGGAAGCGGTTTTGAGTCGACCGTCGACCTCGGGCCGGTCATGCAGTGGCATATCGACAGTGTTCCCGTGAACGTCCATGGCGGCATATCGGGGACCGCATGGAGCGACACCCTGCCATCGACCCTGACCCGGAATATCATCGATTCCGTTAACGGTGGATACTACGGTGGTTTTTCCTTAGGGGATACTGCATCGCGGTTTTTCGGTCTTCCGCTCTATCTCAGCGTGCAGGCGCTCGGCCGTTCGGTCCGGCAGGACGGCATAGCGGTTCTCACCGGATCGGCCCTTTTCGCCCACAAACTTCCCGGCGGCGATTCGATTTTCGCGTATTTCGGGGACTCTCTCTCCAACGGCAAGGAAAATTACCTGTCGGCCTCTTCCACCGGGGGGCTGCAATATTTAAGTAGTCCCTGGCGGATCGCGCAATCGCTCCAGGCTGCGGGAGGGATACGCCTGGCGGAACGATTCAATCTTCAACCGGCCTTCTATTACGCCTACACGGATAAGTCGGTCCAATACCCGAGCGATGACTCGGTTCCAAGCGATGTCCGCGACATTCTGCAAACGTATTGTTTCATGCTCTCCTCCGACACCGCCGGGCACATCGTTTACCGGGGCGGCCTCAGGATTACTTCCGGAAATGAAGACTGGCTTTTCGACCAGGATTTTTCAAGGTTTGGCTCTCCCGGCTATGCGTTCGATCACCAGGACAGCCTCGACAGGACCGCAAAGCTGGAGGACCATCAGATCTACATTGCCGCGGCCGACCAGTACCTGGCCCTTAAATTTCCCCATGACTGGATCCTGGAGTACAAGCTGACCGCCCTGCGAGACTCAAAGACCTATTTATCGTTCGCCGGGGATACGAACTTTAACACCAACGATCATATTACCATCACTAATCATCTCGACCTGGCACTCGGGGGTACGCATATATGGACCGGCAATGTTTATGGGGAGTATGCGACCTATACGGTTAATTACCTCGAGAGCGAGGAAAGCGCCCAGAATTCCATTCAGACCGGCTACCGGCTCGGCCTCATCGTTAAATACCAGCCTTCAGAGCGCTTTCTGCTTAACGAACGCCTTGCCGCCGATGCCGAGATCACCGATTGGATGTATGAAGCGTTCCATAGCTACCCGAACACCCCGGATCCGCCGCCTTTTCAGCGAATGTTCTCCTCGAATCTCTCCGGCAAATGGGACTGCTCGAAAATGATCGAACTGACCGGCAGGTGGACGGAAACCTATGCGGACAACGGTGTCTGGGCCGGCAGTCAGTACTTCAACCCCGCTACCGTCGATTCAATGCGATCCGATTACTACGGGATCAATTTCAAGTCGATCGAAAATACACTCGGACTTGGAACGGCCCTGGTAAAAGCCTGGGGAAGGGTTGAGATCGGCTGCGAGGTCCAGGAGAACCTCAGCATGCCCTACGACAATATATTCATGAAGTACGATATGAACCAGTCGAGCCTGATCGAACCCTATATTGACCTTGGAGTGCACTATCATCGGGTATCTTTAAAGGGGAAGGTTACCCGGATGATCAGCACCGTTGAAAATGAAAGCGGATGGAATATCGGCATCACCGGGCGGGCATTATGGTGATGAAACCGCGCAGGGGAAACAATTTTCGAAGGGTCTTTCCGGCAACGCTGCTCGCTCTGCTCGTGTGCGGATGCGATATATTCTCTCCCCGGCCTTCGCAGACCCCGAAGCTTAATACGACCACCGATCCTTTCGATTTTTCCGCAATAGGGGGGACCCAGTATCCCCTGGCCACCCTGCAATATCAAGATCTTTTTCAGGGCGACGATCCTATCTACTTCGATGAGAATTCCGGTCCATCGACAAAAGCCGTCCTCATACCCCGGCTGAACCAGATCGTGAACGCCTACCAGCACATCCAGGTGAATTGGACCGGGGTGACCTCGATTGTGAACATTCCCGATTCGCTGGTCACGGTCACCGTCGGGAAGTACGATATAATTTTAAATACCAGCACCGATCCGACCATGACCGCCAACGACTCGGGGACCGCCACTTTTACGCTGGTGTACAGCGCAGGGTGGCGTATCGGCAGCTGGAAAGACTATCCGGCAGGGCAGGGCGCATCCTTTTTTTCACCGAACTACTCTCAATAGCCGGCGGATCCTGAGGGTTCACCGGGAGGAGTGCATTATGGTGGCGATGGGTGGATTAAAAAAGGCACTTTCCCGCCTTGTACCGCTCACCCTCCTCTGGTGTGGTATTATCGGCGACGGCTGCGACCACTTTTTCCCCGCCTCGGGCACCTACATCGGAGTGCCCCTGCGCTCCACGCCGCAAGGAGTCGTTACCCAGTTCCAGAATGCCTACCAGAATATCAGCCTGAGTCTTTACCAGGATCTTCTTCCAACGGATGGATCGTTTAAATTTTACGTGGCGCCGGGGTTTGTGGCGGAAAACCCCGTGAGTCTTACCCAGGAGCCATGGGATACCACCATGCATTACGTCGGGGGTTTCCCTTACTATTATTATTGGACGCAGGATATCGAATTGAAAAGTGAGTATGCCCTTTTTGAGAACGCCCTTGCCATGCAGTTTATCACTCCCCTCAGCATCGCACAGAGTCGCCAGATTATCGATTCGCTGGGAAATATTGACTCCGAAGTCCAAGTAACCGGCGAGCTCTACATCACGTTCAACGATCCCGATACCTACCCCAACCAGGACATCCTCATTAACTGCGATTTCCTTCTTACCCGCGATTCCAAGAATTTATGGGTAATTAAAAAGTGGTACGATCTTCAGGGCTCGTCATGAGCTGCGGCTGAATCCGATTGCCGGTGGGGGAACCTCGCTTCGCGGGTGATCCGGCTCGGCCATCCAGAAAAAGGATTTGAATTTGCTTTTATTGGTGCCGGATGAAGTAAAAACTTATAGTACTATTGGGATCGTCGTCCCGCAATTCCCGCATTCGGGCAGGTTCTTCCCCACCGATAAATTCTCCGTCAGGTGGACCGCATAGCCCGACCGCTTGATGAGCGGTGCGTCGCACTCGGGGCAGCGGGTATCCTCTTTCCCCTCGGCGATTATGTTTCCGACGTACACGTAGCGCAGTTTCGCCCGTGCGATCTCCCACGCACGGTTGAGGAGCGCTTCCGGCGTGGGTTCATGGTCCATCGTGTGACGGGGAAAGTAGCGTGAGATATGGAGCGGCGTATCGGGCCCGAGTTCGGCCGCGATAAAATCGGCCAGTTTTTCCGTCTCCGCCGGGTCGTCATTTTCGTGCGGGATGAGCAGATGGGTTATTTCGAGGTGGCATCCCGCCTTTTTGACCCGGATGCAGGCGGACAGGACCGGGTCCAGTTCCCCTTTACAGATTCTGCGATAAAAGGAGGGGTTCATGGATTTAATGTCGATGTTCATGGCGTCGACGACCGTGAGCAGGTCGGCGAGCGGGGCCGGCTCGATGTAGCCGTTGGTCACCATGACATTTTTCAGCCCGAGCTCCCGTATTCTGACGCCCACCTCCATGATCGTTTCGAACCAGATGGTCGGTTCCGAATAGGTATAGGCGACGCAGAGGGATCGGCTTTCCGCGATCATGCCGACAAGCCGGTCGGGGGAGATCTCATCCACCGCCATAAGGGTCTGCGCGATCTCAAAGTTCTGGCAGAAGGCGCATTTGAAGGTGCAGCCGTTTGGACCGGTGGAGAAGATCGACGATCCCGGGTAAAAATGGAAGAGCGGCTTTTTCTCGATCGGATCGATCGCCGTGGCGACCGGCCGGCAGTAGTTCGATGATTGCAGCCTGCCGCCGACGTTGTTTCGTGTGAGGCAGATGCCGCTCCGGCCGGGCGGAATCCGGCAGCGGTGCGGGCAGAGCAGGCACTCCACCCGGCTACCGTCGAGCTTCGTATAATAGGATGCCTCTCTCATACCGGAAATTAGGATGCCTCTCTCATACCGGAAATATAGAAAAGGGGGAACCGGGAATCCGGAAATCGGAAGAGCGTGAGAGAAAAGTCATCAGGTGCCGTTGTTCACCAATGTTCTTGATTTTATAAAGATATCGAGATACAATGTAAGCCGAATATGTTTTAGATTCTCGGGAATTTTGAACGAATAAAGTCTGCGACCCTGGGAGTCGCAATGCTGAAGAAAAGTTACCGGGAAGTCCAATCCGAGGAAGCGGAAAGTCGTTCAGGCGACCGACAGATAAGTGAAACGATTCGGAAAGATTGAGGAGATGGCAAACCCCTAGGCGACGGCAGGCTCATCAAAAGTCCTATCGGGAGGGAGAAGATCGATTTGAACGAAACCGACACGCTCAAGCAAAATCAAATGCGCTCGGATGTCAGGGTTCCCGCCGAATTCATGTTCACTATCCGTCGCATTGCTTCTGAAAGGAATTTAAAACCGGATGATACACCCCTCCAGGTGAAGGGCGTCGATGTTTCGGGCGGCGGATTATCCTTTATCGCCGAACAAGAGCTCAATATCAATGACATTATCGCCGTGCATGCCTCCCCGGATCGGCTTCGCCTGGAAGGAGTCCGTGCCACGGTCGTTTATCGGTCAATGCACCTTGGTGCACCGCGCACGCTCTGTCATTGCCGGTTTATCGAAATCGATTTCGCGAAAAAAGAGCGGATCGTTAAGTATGTCTTCGAACAGATGCGGGAGCTTAAGCAGAAAAGATCCTCGTAGCGGCCGTCGGGCGATTCATTTTTGTCGGTACGCCACTTCACTGCGGATCATCATAATGCCGTCCGTTGAGCTCTAAGACCTATTGTTTTGTGTAAAAACCCGTCATTTTCCAGGACGAACCCCCTCCCGTTCGAGCAGCAGGAGTTTCAGCCCGATCTCCTTCCCTGCCGTTTTCCCCATGAATCCGCCGATCGATCCGTTGCTCCTTATTACCCGGTGGCAGGGAATGATGAGCGGGAACGGATTATTGCGCATGGCTGAAGCCGCGGCCCGGGCCGCCCCCGGGTGACCTGCTTTCATCGCAAGACCGGCATAGGAGATGGTTTTTCCCCATGGGATGGTTCGGGCGGCGAGCAAAACATCCCGTTCAAAGGGAGCGCAGCGGGAAAGATCGAGGGGAAGATGTGATAAGTCTTTGATTTCATTGTTTAAAAAGGCAATCAGGGTTTCCCGCACCGTTATCATGAACGGGTCGGTCATGCGATCATCCGACCGTGCCGGCGCTTCGCCCAGATGCAGGGAAACAATCACCGCACCCTGCACGCTTACCTTGATCGAAAATGGAACGCCACCCATCCGATGAGAGAAAGTTCCCCGCCGCAGAACATCGTCGTAAAAACGCCCCGGTTTCATGCTTTTAAAATAATCCCTGCAAGGGAGATACTTCTCATTCCCGCCGTTTATTTCGCTCATTTCATACTGGCTTTTTACGTAATTTTATGATATATTTACTCCGTAGTGTTTCCAATTTAACTCCTTGTGATTTACGCCAGTTGTATTTGAATCGTAATGTTTCGTATCACGGGCCACGACGCCGAAAAACGATAGAAAGGAAGATCATCGTGTCAATCGAATTTCTTACCGATCTTGAAAATAAAGTCGATGCCATTATCGGCAATTACGAACAGCTTCGGCAGGAAAATATCGCGCTGAAAGGGCTTCTTGAGGGCAAAACGGCCGCTCTGGCCGAACTCGAAAAAGAAAACCTCGCGCTTAAAGGCAATCTCAGCGAGCTTCAGGCCGACAGCCAGCGTCACCAGGACAAGCTGAAGGCCGCCGCGGAGAAGGTGCAGGGGCTGATAGCAAAAATAGAGGGTGTTTAAGGTAACAGGGTGCGCTAGCATCAGGCGACAGGGAGTGGTGAATGGGTTCATCATCGGAAAGTGTGCGTGTAGTTATTTTCGGTGCGGAATATGCCATAAAGGGCGATGTCGACGTAGAGATTACCCGGCAGGTGGCCCGCTATGTTAATTCCAAGATGGCGGAAATTCATGAAACGACAGCTTCGCGCGACAATATTAAAATCGCCGTCCTTTCCGCGCTGAATATCGCTGGAGAGCTTTTTGAACTGAAAGACAAACAGGAACAGGGTGCTCAGCAAATGAATGAGATAACCGATCGTCTGTCATTACTCGGCAGGCGCATTGATGTCGCATTGCAGTGAGACCGAAGGAGCACGCTTTCCTCTCCAAATGCAGCTTTCCGGAATGTGCCCGTCAAGGCGGGTCCGTTACCCGATACCGGCCGTCCCGCCCTTGAAGCGGGACCCTCTTCCTTCACCGTAACCTTCGGCGGACGGGGTGTCCTTCGGCGCCCCCGCTCGTTTGCCCGCACCATGGTACGGATCTCGCCCCGGCGCGGTTCGCGGCACTCTCATTCATTGTGAAAGGTCGGGGTTTCGAGACCTCTCGAACCCTTTAATCATACATTTCTCACCGTTTTCAGGCTTACAGGAGGTCATAGATGGCTGCTCTTGCCGGATTGATAGCCGTTATTGCAATAATCAGTCTGATCCTGGGATATGCCGCCGGCTATTTCTGGCGCATTCTTACCGATCGGAAATATAAGGAAAACCGTGAACGCGAGGCGAGGCAGGAAGCGGAGCTGATTCTCAAAGAGGCGAGGCAGGAGGCGGAGCTCCAGAGAAAAACCGCAATTCTCGAGGCCAAGGACGAGTGGTTCAAGGCGAAGACCGATTTCGAACGGGAGTCTTCGAAAACACGGGAGGCGATCCGGCAGGACCAGGCCCGGGTAAAAGAGGCCGACGCAGAGGTGCGGCGTCGCGAGGAGACAATTACCAAGCGGGAAACCGAATTCGCCGCGCGCGAAAATTTCCTGAATACCAAGGAAAAGACGCTCCGGACCAAGGATAACGAACTGTCCCGGCTGATCTCCCAGGAAAATGAAAAACTCGAAAAAATATCCCACATGACCCAGGATGAGGCAAAAAGGATCCTGATGGAAAATCTTGAAAGCCAGGTGCGCTACGAGAGCGCCCAGATGATCAAGGAGATCAAGGATCAGGCGAAAAACGATGCCGAGCGGGAAGCCAAGGAGATCGTGGTGCATGCCATTCAGCGATGCGCCGCGGATGCGACGATCGAATCGACGGTTTCGGTGGTGCATCTGCCCAGCGACGAAATGAAAGGCCGTATCATCGGCCGCGAGGGACGCAATATCCGGTCGTTCGAAGAGGCGGCGGGTGTGGACGTGATCGTCGACGATACCCCCGAAGCGGTCATCCTGTCGGGATTCGATCCCATCCGTCGCGAAGTGGCGCGGATGGCTCTCGAAAAGCTGATCAGCGACGGCCGCATTCACCCGGGCCGTATCGAAGAGCTCATCAAGAAGAGCGAGAAGGAGCTCGAAAAGAGCATGAAGGATGTGGCCGAAGAGGTAATCTTCGAGCTTGATGTCCACGGTCTCAAACCGAATCTGGTCGAAATGCTCGGCCGGTTGAAGTATCGAACCTCCTACGGCCAGAATGTCCTGCAGCACAGCAAGGAGGTGGCGATGCTCGCCGGGCTGATGGCTTCGGAACTCGGGCTCGACTCCCGGACCGCCATCCGAGCCGGGCTCCTGCACGATATCGGCAAGGCCATCGATCGCGAGACCGAGGGGACCCACTCCCAGCTCGGCGCGGAGCTGGCCGGTAAGAGCGGCGAAAACGACATCATCTGCAACGCCATCGCCGCGCATCACGAGGATGTCGCGCCGATCTCGGTGTATCCGATCCTCATCCAGGCGGCGGATACGATATCGAGCACCCGCCCGGGTGTCCGGAGGGAAACGCTGACCAACTATGTGAATCGGCTGACTAATCTGGAGGAAATCGCCGATTCCTTCCGCGGGGTGAGCAAGTCGTACGTGATGCAGGCCGGTCGCGAGATGAGGGTCATGGTCGAGCCGGAGCAGATAACCGACGCCCAGGCCGAAGAGCTGGCGGGACAGATCTCCAAAAAAATCCAGGACGAGATGGAGTATCCGGGTCAGATCAAGGTGACCATCATTCGCGAGTGCCGGTACACCGAGTACGCCAAGTAGCGGAAGGTATCGCGGCCGGGGGGGCGGTGGTGGGCCCTGCAGTCGATCTCGATGTCCGGGGGTGGTGAGATGGTATGAAAATTCTTTTCGTCGGCGATGTGTTCGCGGACATCGGCAGGAGGGTGCTGTCCGAACGGCTTGCCCCCTTTGTGGCCGAACATGCGGTCGACTGCTGTATTGCAAACGGCGAGAATGCCGCCGGCGGCCACGGCATGACCGGAAACATCGCGAAGAAACTGCGCCGGTACGGCGTTGCCGCCCTTACGGGCGGCAATCACTCGTTTGCCTTCCCGGATAACGATCCCTCCTTCATGAACGAGCCGCACATCCTGCGGCCGCTGAATTATCCTCCGGGCAATATCGGTCACGGTTCCACGGTGGTCACCCTTCCCGACGGCCGGACGGTCGGCATCGTCAATCTGCAGGGGCGGACCTTTCATCGCGAAACCATCGATTGCCCGTTTCAGATCGGCAGGGTCGCGGTGGAGGAGCTGAAGGCACGGACGAAAATCGTCATCGTCGATTTCCACGCCGAAACGACGAGCGAAAAACTTGCCTTTGCCACCCTGGTCGATGGCCGCGCAAGCGCCGTGCTCGGTACGCACACGCATGTGCAGACCGCCGACGAAAGAATTCTCCGCGGCGGTACCGCGTTCATCTCCGACGTCGGCATGACCGGGCCCGAAGACTCCATCATCGGCATGAAAGCGGCGGGGGTCATCCGGAGGTTTCTCCTGCAGACCCCGGTGCGCTTCGAGCCCTCCGACAAGGGGCCGATGCTGAACGCCGTTCTGCTCGAAATCGACGATGCGACCGGATCCTGCCTGTCGATACGCCGGGTTTTCGAACGGATCACTTTTTCCCTCTAGCCCCCCGGCCTCCCGCCATGACCGAACCGTTCTTCGATTTTCTCCGTCCGGCCGACGCCGAGCGGCCCTATACGATCAGCGAAATCAACGACGGCATCTCCGACATCCTGGACTCCCGCAACACCCTGGTCTGGGTTGAGGGCGAGGTTTCCAACTGGCGGGTTTCAAGCAACGGCCACTGCTATTTCAAGCTGAAGGATCCCGAGAGCCAGATTCCCGCCGTTCTCTGGCGCAGCGCCGCCGCAACGCTTCCGTTTACACCGGAGGATGGTCTCGCGGTGCTCGTCATCGCAACGATCCGGGTGTACCGGAAGGCGGGGTATTACCAGCTCGATATCCATCGCATGGAACCGCGCGGCAAGGGGGCGCTCTACCTCGCTTTCGAGCAGTTGACCAAACGCCTCGAAAAGGAGGGTCTTTTCGATCCGCAGCACAAGAAGCCCCTGCCGCTCTCCATCGAACGGCTCGGCGTCGTTACCTCAAAGCAAGGGGCGGCGATACGCGATATTGTCAAGGTTACGGCTTCGCGGGCGCCGCAGATGGATATCGTGCTCGTCGACGTGCCGGTGCAGGGCGAGGCGGCCGCGCCGAAAATTGTCGCGGCGCTCGCCGACCTGAACGAGTGGGGAATGGTCGATGCCGTCATCGTGGGGCGGGGAGGCGGCTCGGTGGAGGATCTGTGGCCGTTCAACGAGGAGATCGTGGCCCGTGCCATTTACGCATCGAAAATTCCGGTCATTTCCGCGGTCGGCCATGAGACCGATTTCACCATCGCCGACTTCGTCGCCGATCTTCGCGCGCCCACGCCGTCGGCCGCGGCGGAACGGGCATCCTCCGACCGGCGCGAAAACAGGAGATATTTCGACCAGGCGGCGATGAGATTCGCCGCCGCCGCGACGGACCTCTTCTCGAGGGCGCGGGAACGGTTCGATGCCGCGCTGTCCAGCCGGAGCCTGCGTCAGCCGCTTCAGCTCATCCGGGAAGGGGGCCAGGCGCTCGACGACGGGGCCTTCGACCTTGTCCGCGGTTTCAGGGACCGGGTGGAATCGGCCGGTGACCGGTTTTCGGCCGCGGCTTCGCGACTCGACGCCCTCAGCCCGCTCGCGGTGCTTCGACGGGGGTACAGCGTGGTGTCCGCCGTCGACGGCTCCATCATCCGGTCCGGGGCGCAGCTCACCGAAGGGGAGACCCTGCATATGCGCTTCCATCGGGGGAGTGCATCGGCAACGGTGACATCGGTCACTTCCTGACAACTATTTTTACAGCTCACACGAGTACGGAGGGAGCATGGCCGCAAAATCTGCCGCAGGAAAATCGGAAACCGTATCCGGTCGCGGGCCGACCTTCGAGGCGGGGCTTACCGAGCTCGAAGAGATCATCGGCCGGCTCGAGAGCGGCGATCTCACCCTCGATCGGGCGCTCGGATTATTCGAGCAGGGCATCGCCCTGCTCCGGATCTGCGACGGCCACCTGAAAAACGCCCGGGGACGAATCACCGAGCTGTCCAGGGGGGAAAACGGCGAGTACGTCGAAAAAGTGCTCGGAGCGACGCTCGATTCCTTTATTGCGAAAGAAAAAAACGATGAGTGACCTGACCAGCTACATGAAAAGCGTTGCCGAGCTCACGGAAGCCGCGCTCAACCGGTTGCTTCCGGGGGAGGATGCGTATCCTCCGTCCATTCATCGCCTGATGCGCTACAGCACCTTTGCCGGCGGGAAGCGGATCAGGCCATGCCTTACCATGGCGGCCTATGAGGCGTGCGGGGGTACCTTCGGCGATCCGCTTCCCCTCGATGCCGGCGCCGCGATCGAAATGCTCCACACCTTTTCGCTCATCCACGACGATCTCCCCTGCATGGATGACGACGATTTCCGGCGCGGCAAGCCCACGGCCCATCGCGCGTTCACCGAGGCGCTCGCCGTGCTCGGCGGCGACGGCCTGTGCATCATCGCCTTCGAGGTGCTCGCGCGCCTTGGCCGGGCCGACGTCATCGTCGAAATCGCGCGCGCACTCGGCACGGACGGGATGATCGGCGGGCAGGTCGTGGATATCGAATCCGAAGGCAGGCCGGTCGATCGGCAGGTTGTTGAATATATCCATGCGAGGAAAACCGCGGCCCTGATACGGGCGAGCGTTACCATCGGCGCCATGCTCGCCGGTGCGCCCGCCTCGCTGACGGCACGGCTCGCCGCCTACGGGAGCCGGGTCGGCATCGCGTTCCAGGTCGTGGACGATATTCTCGACGAGGAGAGCACCACCGAACAGCTTGGCAAGGATGCGGGCAGCGATCGGGAGCGGGGCAAGGCGACCTTCCCGGCCGTCTGCGGCATGGCCGAATCGAAGCGCTACGCGGAAGAGCTCATACGGCAGGCGTGCGAAGAGATCGCCTTTCTCGATGCGAAAGGCTCCGTGCTCCGGGAACTCGCCGACTATATCCGCATACGGATCTACTGACATGAGTGTCGCGCCTTCGAAGCGCCTTGCGGGAAAAATCGCGCTCGTCACCGGGGCATCCGGCGTCATCGGGCGGGAGATCGCCCTGGCGGCGGCGCGGGAGGGCGCCGCCATTATTGCGCACGTCCATACGTCCGGGGCGGCCGGGCCTCTCTGCCGGGAGCTGCGGGAGACCGGCGTCGAGGCGTGGGCGATCGAGGCGGATTTCCGGGACCCCGACGTCGCCGACCTCCTCTTTGAAAAGGCGCTCGGCCGGTGCGGAAACATCGACCTGCTGGTGAACAGCGCTTCGATTTTTGCGGAGAGTACCCTGCAAAACGTCACCTGGGCCGACATGCACGACGCCATGCTGGTCAATACCTGGGCACCCTTCGCACTGTGCCGGGGCTTGAGCCGCCTTGGCGGCTCCGGGAGGGGAGCGAAAGCTGTTGTCAATCTTCTCGACAGCAGGATCGTCGGCGGCGATGCGCAGCATGCGGGTTATATCATGAGCAAACATCTCCTCGCCGAGTTGACGCGCATGCTGGCAATGGCGTTCGCGCCGGCGCTCCGCGTCAATGCGGTGGCGCCGGGCCTCATCGCCGAGGGCGATACGGGCGGCGGCGGACGACCCTGCGAAGCGGCGAAAAACCTTCCGCTCGGGCGGGCGGGGCATCCCCGCGAGGTGGCCGACGCCGTTATCTTCCTCCTGCAGAGCGAGAGCATCACCGGCCAGGTCGTCTATGTCGACGGCGGAAGGCATGTTCGGGAGCGCGCTCCGCGATCTCACCGCCGGCCGCTCGATCGCTGAGGGGGAATATGCCGAAAATTTCGGTGGTCATACCGACTTTCAACCGATGTACCGCTCTGCTTTCCGCCCTGGAGAGCGTTCGACATCAAACCATGCAGGACTACGAAATACTCGTCGTGGACGACGGCTCCACGGATGGCACGGGCGACACGGTCGGATCGCTCGGTTCCGACAAGATTCGCTACATTCGGCTCCCCGGGAATTTGGGCGGCAATGTGGCACGCAATGCCGGTATCAGGCTGGCGCAGGGGGAATTCATCGCTTTTCTCGATGACGATGACGCCTGGGAAGCCGGCAAGCTGCAACGGCAGCTCGATGCGGTCGCGGGGGGATCGGGAGCCGATTGGTGCCGTACCGGTGTCGGTATATATGCAACGAACGGCCGGTACGAGCGGTACGTCTTTATGGAGCCGCCGTTCAAGGATCGCTACAAGGCCATCATGAGCGATAATTACATCGGCGTTACCTCATCGATACTGGTCAGGAGGGAGAGTCTCGATGCGATCGGCGGGTTCGATGAAGCGCTGCCCGCGCTCCAGGACTGGGATTTATATATCAGGCTTACCGCGAAGGGCTGCCGTCTCTGCGGGGTGGACGCGATGCTCGTTCGCTACAGCAAGACCTATGTTACCGGAAGCGTCTCCGGGAGCTACCGCCGCTTACGGGCCGCCTCGGCACTGATGCGGCAGAAATATCGAGACGATCGGTATTTTAACCTGTTATCGAGACGCCTGAAAATCATCGAACTGAAGCGTTTTTTCAAATCGAGGGTATATCTCATGGAGGCGGTTCGCTCGTGCCTCTCCCGCGGCCACCCGTAACGGCAGATCAGCTTGGCGGAGCAACCGTGGGAGCGATTTGCTTTTGTGCAGTCACGCAATACAGGGCCAGGACCGGAAGCATGGGGAGGAAATATTTCTCCCAATGCAGGTACGAAAACGGCATGACGGCAAGAAATGAAAAAACCGCCCCTCCCAGGAATACCGGCAATCCTGTTTTCCGCTGTTTTATATCCCTCGCCAGATCGATTCCCGTTTGCAAGCAGACCGGCAGCGCCAGTATAAAAAGCGCAAAAAACACATAGTGCTCCAGCCGCTCGCCCGGGCAGATCCGCAGCAGGCGATGGAAATAGCCGACCGTTGTTTTATTTGCATCAACGGCAACGTCGGATGGAAGAATGGGGAAAGACCGGTAAAATAAGCCGAGGACCGGGGAGATGATCAGGAGGCGGAAATTTCGGTAGAAGATTCTCCGGAAGACGACGAGCAGCGGCAACGAATAAACGGAAATGAGCGTTATGTAAAGGGTCAGAGAGTTGGGATGGAATGCCGGACCTCCGTGGATATAGAGGCTCTTGTCGGCATTGTCGGGGCTCAACCCGTGCCACAGGGCAAAGAGCGCCGCGAGCGGGATCGTCGAAGCGAGGAGCGATCCGGCAAGGCGGAGTTTGCCGTGAGTATTCCTTTCATTGAGGCGGGCCATGATAAAATAAAGGATCCCGGCGCCGACGGCAAAGGCGAAGTATTGACGACATAAGAGCCCGGCGCAGGAGGAGAGGAACAGCAGCAGGCCGTTGCGGCGTACCATGCCGATCAGGAAAAGGGCGAGCGAAAGCATCATGAGCATATCGGTAAAAACAAAAACACTTGCGCCGGCCATATACGGATTCAGGGCAAGGAAGACCATGAGCAGGAAGGAGACCCGCCCCTTCCCGGTTACCAGGAAAAAGAGGGAGTGATATGCAAACAATGTTATCGCGGCAACCAGAAGCGAAAAAAGCCGTAATTCCATAAGTGAATCGCCGAAAACCTTCCCCCAGGCTGCATAGAGCATGAACGGAAGCGGCATCGACATTTCATTGTAATGCGCCAGTGTCGATCCGGTAACTCCCTGCTCGAACTGGATGATGGTTCCGACAAAGTGGCACTCGTCGTGCCAGCAGGGCCGGTGGAGGCCGATTGCTGCCAGGGCGCATAGGTAGAGGGAAATAAACAACGCAGGGGGGAGCAGCGATCGCCGATGTTCGACGGAGAGAAACATAATGGAGTCTCGCGTGAATGAAGCCGACGGTTTCCGCCTTAAAAATAACCGATGGGAGAGGCCGCTTCTCGTGTAATCGCAGCGGTTGGACTACTCGTACCGCAGGGCGTCGATCGGCTTGAGCGCGGCGGCTTTGCGCGCCGGGTACCAGCCGAAAAAGATGCCGATGGCCGCCGAGAAGAAAAAGCCGAGCGCAATTGAAAAGGGCGAGACCGCGACGGGCCACCCCTGGGTTTTTGAAATGAGGAGGGAAAATGCCGCGCCGAGCACGATGCCGAGAATGCCTCCGGTAAAACTCATGACGAGTGCTTCCACCAGGAATTGAAAGAGAACATCCTTCCCCCGCGCGCCGACGGCCAGCCGGATGCCGATCTCGCGGGTACGTTCGGTTACCGAAACCAGCATGATATTCATGATCCCGATGCCGCCGACCAGGAGCGAGACGCAGGCGATGGAGGCCAGAAGAATGCTCATCGTCTTTGAGGTCTGCTCGGCGGCGTTGCCGATATCGGTCTGCGTCCGGATCGTATAGTCGGTTCCGTCGCCCGCACAGCCGGGGCGGAGATCGGAAAGTACCTGGTTGATCTCCTGCCGACCCTCCTCGATCGTCTCCGAGGAGGTTGCCGAGGCGATGAGCGAGTTGGCGAAAATGATGCCGAGCAGCTTTTTCTGGACCGTCGAAAAAGGGGCGAGAATCACGTCGTCCTGGTCCTGGCCGCCGGCGTTCTGTCCCTTCGGCGTCAGCACGCCGATCACCTTGAACGGCAAATTGCGGATGCGAATGGACTGCCCGACCGGGTTGTCGCCGTTCTGGAAAAGATTATCGACGATGGTTTTTCCGATGATGCAGACCTTGGTGGCGCCGCGCTGGTCGGCATCGGAAAAGGGGATCCCTTCCGAAAGCGACCATTCGCGAATGTCCATATACTCCCCGTACACGCCCCACACCGAGGTCCGCCAGTTCTGGTCGGCGAACTTTACCTGCTCCGTCGCGCGCACCATGGGCGAGGAGTTCTTGATAGACGCGCATCGCTTTTTGATTGCCGCGATGTCCGCTTCATTCAGGTGCGAGGAGCTTCCCGCCTCCGAGCGCACGCCGCGCTGTGAAAAGGCACCCGGAAAAACGAGGATCACGTTGGACCCGAGCGAGGCGATCTGCTGGTTGATGGCGTTGCGGGCTCCCTGGCCGATGGCAAGCATGGCGATCACCGCCGCGACCCCGATGATCACGCCGAGCATGGTCAGGAACGACCGCATTTTGTTGCGGTTGAGCGACCTGACGGCGATTTTCAGTATGCTTGCGAACCTCACGGGCCGCCCCGCTCCCCGGAACCCCGGTCCGCAAGCTCCTCTTCCGCGTTCCTGCGGCCACACACCGGTTCGTCGGTCATGACCGAGCCGTCGCGGAAGGTGATGGTGCGCGAGGCGAAGTGCGCGATGTCCGGCTCATGGGTCACCATGATGACGGTGATGCCGTTCCGATTGAGGCGCTGGAACACGGCCATGATGTCGACGCTGATCTGCGAGTCGAGGTTCCCGGTGGGTTCATCGGCGAGAACGATGACCGGATCATTGACAATGGCGCGGGCGATGGCGACCCGCTGCTGCTGTCCTCCCGAAAGCTGGCTGGAAAAATGGAAGGCGCGATCCTTCAGCCCGACCCGTTCGAGCGATTCGAGCGATTTACGGCGGGTTTCGTGTGCGCCGATGTGCCGGTTGTACAGAAGCGGGAGTTCGACGTTTTCGAGGGCGGTGGTGCGCGGGAGGAGGTTGAAGGCCTGGAAGACGAACCCCATCTTCCGGTTGCGCAGCGCGGCCAGTCGGTTCGCCGTCAGTTTCCCCGCCTCTTCCCCGTCAAGAATATAGTCCCCGGCGTCGGGTACGTCGAGGCAGCCGAGAATGTTCATGAGGGTCGATTTGCCGGAGCCGCTCGCCCCCATGATCGCGACAAACTCGCCTTTAGTAAATGTCAGCGAAACGTCGCGCAGGGCGTGAACGATGGTGTCGCCCATGGTATAGTTTTTCGCGACGCCCGAGAGCCTGATGAGCACGTCCGGCGTCACGCTAAAATCTCCGCGGCATTCCGCCGGGGCCGCCGCCAAACGGCGACGCCGCCGGCGTCGTCGCCGTCGCCGTGGTGGAGAGAACTCCCACGATGACCTGGTCTCCCTCCTTGACGTCGCCTTCGATCTCGACGTACCCGCTGTTCCGCAGCCCGGTCGTGACGAACGTGCGCACCGGCTTGCCGTTTACAAGCAAAAATATCCGTCCCCGCGTGGTGCTGTCGCCGCCCTCCCGGTGGTGGAAGGATGCGCCCGAGTCGCCCGCTCCGCCGGCGAATTGCCCTCCCGCCTGGTCGCCGTGGTGCCGGTGCCGGGAGGTCGCGCCCGAATCGCCCCTTGCCCAGCGGGATGATGCGCCCGAGTCGCTCAATCCGCCTCGATGGAAAAGCCCCCTTCCGTGCATCCGGGGAGGAACAAATTTGAGTGCCGCAAGCGGCACCTTCAAAATATCGGAAGATTCCGAGACGGATATCGTAATGTTGGCGGTCATGCCCGGCAGCAGGGCGAGATCGGGGTTGCCGACATCGATCATGACCGTGTAGCTGACGACATTTTCGGTGGTGGTCGGCTGGAGCCGGATTTGACTGACCTTGCCGTCGAAGGTGCGGGACGGGTAGGCGTCGACGGTAAAGTGCGCCTCCTGCCCGACCTTGACCTGGCCGATATCCGCCTCGTCGACGTCGGCCTGCACCTGCATTTTCGTGAGATCGGTCGATATCGCGAAGAGCGTCGGGGTGCTGAAACTGGCGGCGACGGTCTGTCCCACGTCGACGGCTCGGTTGACGACGACGCCGGTGACCGGCGAACGGATGTACGCGTAGGCCAGGTTGATCTTCGCCTGGTCGAGCGCCGCCCGGGCCGAAACGGTGGTGGCCCGGGCGACTTCATAATTTGATACGGACTGGTCGATATCCGCCTGCGCGGCGAGCCCTTTCGCGAAGAGCGCCCTTTCCCGTTCGTCGGTGCTGCGGGCGAGGTCTTCCTGCGCCTGCGCCTTGGCGAGCGAAGCCGCGGCATCCCCCACATCGGAGGCGAGAAAGGTGGTATCGAGCATGGCGATGAGCTGTCCCTTTTTGACATGAAAATTGAAGTTGGCAAAGATCTGCTTGATGGTGCCCGAGACCTGGGTGCCCACCTGCACGGTCGTGTCCGGATTCACCGTCCCGCTCGCCGTCACCTCGACGTCGATGTCGCCGCGTTCCACCGGCATGGTCCGGTATTGAACGGCGGCCGTCCGGTTGCAGGAGCAGAGCAGCGACAGAAGCGCCGCCCCGAGAAGGGCGACCGGCAGGGAAGCGGCGGCGCTTTTGCGAAACGGCGTTCGTGAATTTTTATTCATGCAGCACTCCCATGGCGTTTAACAGGTTGACATGGCCGACGCGGTAGTTGTACTCGGCCTGCGCGTGGCTGCTCTTCGCGGTCGCGAGCGTCTGCTCGGCATCGGTTATTTCAATGGCGAGCGCGAGCCCGGCACGGTAGCGTTCCTCCGCAAGGCGCAATGCCTCGGTCGATTCGTCGATGACGACCTGGGTGGCCTGGATCTGCTTGCGCGCCTGGTCTTCGGTGTAAAACTGCTGCTCGACGCTCTGCGCGGCATTGAGGGCAGTCTGTTCGAGGGTCGCCTCGGCCTGCTTGACAGATGCTTCCGCCTGGCGGACCGACGCCCGGATCGACCCTCCTTCGTAAATCGGCACCGAGAGCGCGGCGCCGATGTTCCACCCTCGCTGGTAATTGTCGGAGAGGGACGTTATGCCGTTCACGCTCGTTCCATTCCAGGAGTAGCCGCCGGAGGCGTTGAGCTGGGGCAGGTAGGATGCCCTGGCCGCGGTAAGCTGCAGCCGCGCCGCTTCGAGGCTCCGGGTGGCGCTCAGGATATCGGGACGGGAGACGGCGGCGGCGGCAAGCGCATCCCTGAGCGCGATCGAATCCTCGCTGCCCGCAAGGCTGTCGGTCAGGACGAGCGGCTCTTTGAACACCATGCCGGCGGCGGTTTCCAGTTGCACCCGGGCAAGGTTGACCGCGTTTTCCGCCGTCAATTCGCTTACTTCGGCATTGGCCATGTCGACCCTGGCCTGGATCACGGTGAGCTGGGTCTGCTTGCCGACCTCGGTGAGCACCTTTGCCTCGTCGTAGTGGAGCGTCGTCTGCTTAAGGGCATTCTGCGCCACGGTCAGCAGCTCGCCCGAAAGCAGATAGTTGTAATAGGCGGTGCGGGCGGCCACGATGGTGGTCTGGTTCGCCCCTTCGAGGTTCTCCCTGGCGGCGCCGACCGACTTGTCCGATGCGGCATACTGGGACGGCGATTTCCCGAAGTCATAGAGGAGCAGGGTGCCGTTTACCCCGGCCGAAACGGTGTTGCCCGGCGGCGTTACATAGAAACTCGAAATGGTACCGCCGCTGGGGTGCGTCGAGGAGTTCGTATCGACAATCGGCACGGTGGACTTCCCGATCACCCCGGACCGCGACGCCCCGGCGGTGCCGGAGATGCCCGGCAGGAGTGCGGAGAGGGCGGATTCCCGGCTCGCAAGGCTCGCATCCACCGCGCCCTGCGCGATCTTCGGCGCCGGGCTGTGCCGCAGCGCGATGGCGACGTACCCGTGCAGGCTGAGCGTATCCGCGCCCGCAACGGCGGCGGCGAACAAAAATCCGAGCGGTACGATCCGTCGCATCAACCGGCGGTTTTCAGGTTCAGGATGCATTCAGTAAACTTCCGGCTGAGTTTTGCATAGTGCGCCATCTCTTCATCGGTGAAGGTCGTGAAGATCGCCATGGTCCGCAGCAGGGCCTGTTCCTTCATTTCGTTAAGCCGACGCGTGTATTTCGGTGAAACTTTCAGGGCGAGCACGCGGTGATCGTCGGCGCTGCTCTCCCGGATCAGGTACCGCTTCGCCACGAGCCCGTCGACGAGCTGCGTCACCGCGCCGCTCGTGATTGCCAGCGTTTGCGAGATCTCCTTATTGCTGAGCCGGCCCCGTTCCATGACAAGGGAAAGGAGCGCCCACTGAGAGGGCGTGATGCGGGCCGCCTTCGCTTCCCGGCCGGCGCGCTGCCCCGGTTTCCGCTTTCCGGGAAGGCTCTGCTCGGCGAGAGCATGCCGCGCAAGGCGCATGCTTCCCATGATAGCTTCGGTATACTGTTTACGGTTTGACATTGTCGGATCTCTTTTAAAGGGTGAGTAACTTACCTTTTCTCCCCGGCCGCCCGCTTGTCGGCCGGGGAGAAAAACGAATGCCGGCGTCCGGCATGACTGAAAATCATTAGACCATTAAACGATGGGTGTTGTTACAAGCCGTTCGCAGAGCATCGTGGGAGGGAGGCCATCCTGCGATGCCGATGCTGGAGGTACTAACCTCTCTCCGCAGCGAAAGCCGGAGAGAGATCCCGGAGGTTTCCGCTTCCTTGCTAAAGTTGTTCGCCTCTCCCGGCTACGCTTTTTTCTGCGTAATGGTAACGGCGGTCCCGTTCAGCGTCGCATCAAACCGGTAGAGATCGGTCTTCGCCGGTCCCGTGGTCACCTTGCCGCTCATGGTAAAGGTTGATCCATGGCATGGACACACGATGACCCCGTTTTGCGGAAGCCCGACCTTGCAGCCGAGGTGCGGGCATATGACGGAAAATGCGGCAACGGTCGTCCCATCTATTCTCGTCACCATGATCGGCTTGTTCGGCGCTGCCGGATGGGGAAGCTCAACCGCGCCGCCGACGGACGCGAGCGCCCGGTACTCCGGCTTATTCAGGTCGAGAACGATCGGGTTCAAAAGGACGGGTATCGACTGGCCCATGGCATGAACGCCGCAGCCCGCCAGGGGCGCCAGAAGAGCCGCCGCCAGGATCTTCTTGCCCGTATCCGCAACGAATTCGCGTCTTGAAAGGTTGTCGTAATCCATTGTATCTCCTTAGAAAAAGTCTGCAAGAGCGTTTGTGGAAAGTAATGACCGCCGCAGTGCGGATTGATCCTCAAGAGTTGATCGGCGCCCTTATCCCTGACCTGGTTTTATTGTTTCCTCGTTCATCCGCGGTGAATAACTCGATGGTCCCGAACTCCCCATCGAATCCCGGATTAATGTTAACCTCTCCCTTTCTCATCCTTCGTACCCCTTCGGCCACGACCTCGCCGCCCGCCGCGGCAATATCCGCAATCGGCGCATCGAGCAGGACCGAGAATTCGCTACCGACTTCGGCGATGATTCGTTCATACGCCTGCGTTGCCTTCTTCGTTTCGCCGCCGCAGTCGAGCGATTCGGCGATGACCTCCCGCAGCGGGATCAGGTTGCGGTACGGCCTCGATTTCGGCGTCGCGGCGGCCTCCCGCCGGTCGGCAAGCTCCTCGACGCGCGACAGTACCCCGACGGTGAGCTGCCTGCCGCAGACCGGGCAGCAGCCCTTCGCCGCGGCGGTCTCTTTGGGAGTAAACCGAACGCCGCACGTGCGGTGGCCGTCGACGTGGTACTTCCCCTCCTCGGGAAAGAACTCCACCGTGCCGGCGAGGCCCGGAT
>CAZYYB010000017.1:0-37044 GCA_964651515.1 uncultured Fibrobacteraceae bacterium | reverse complement strand
GTGGACCATATCCGTGTCCTCGAAACCAGCCGCCAGCATAAGGGCGGTCATGCCGTTTTTTGCCTTGCAATTAACGTTTGCATCGGCGCCTGGATCAAGAAGGCTTACCGCCGTTTCCTTAAAGGCTTTTTGATTTTGTCATCAATTGCACGTTGTCTGCCATCGAGGTACGTTCACGGCGTGCCGTGAACGCGCATGATGCCCGTCCGCGCCGCAGAAGTCCGGAAATTTCCGGGAAGCGATGGTTCAGGCACTCGGTGCCGCTGTTTTTCTCAGGTAGTACCGCCCATACCGGTAGTAGCGGTATTTACCGTCCATGGAGGCAAAATTTAAAACATACCCCACGACATTCCGTTCGATGCCGGGAAATTCCGCAATTTTCTTCGCCAGGTCGGTGACATTCGTTACCCCGGCCCGAACGACGATAAGGTACATCGAAATCACCGGGTCGAAAATTGCAGCATCGATAACCGGCCCGATGGGTGGGGCATCGATGATGATGACCGGGAAATGGCTCGCCAGCTCCTTCCGGAGCCGGGCGAATTTGGCCGACGCGAGAAGCTCCGAGGATATCAGCTTCGGCTCACCGGAACTGATGAAAAACAGGTTGGGCAGGGAAGTCGCGCGGATCAAAGAAATCGACGGTTCAAGCGGGTTTTCGGTGGTGCTGTCGAGAAATTCTGAGAGGCCCGGCTGCTGCCTCGCCGAAAAAAGCGCATTCAGGCTTCCGAATCGAAGATCCGCGTCGATGAGAAGGGTTTTGATATTCTGTTGCGCGATAAGACCCGCCAGGTTGGCGGCAATGGTTGACTTTCCCGCATTCGGTTCCAGGCTCGTCACCACAATGGCACGTCCCGGCGATTCGTTGATCCTGGAAAGCACCTTCGTCCGCAAGCTGCGGAATATCTCCTGGACAATCTCATCGGGTTCCGCCTGCGCCATCCGCAGGATCGGCCCCTCCCCCGCCGCATCGTTGTCGTGAAACCGGTTTTTCAACCGGGATGAGCGCGGAATGCACTCAAGGAGCGCCTTGCCCGTTTTCCGCACGAACTGATATTCCGTATGCACGGTCCGGCTCATGCCGTTCCAGGCCATGAGCGGGAAAAAAAGTATACCGACGTTGGCGAGCCCGAGAAGAACCGCCAGCCGGGGAATATTGACAGGAGGAGCAATCGGCGGTACCGCGTAGTCCATGACGAACACCTCGGGCACGTCGCCGGCATTCGCGGCCTTGAGCTGGTTATAGCGGTTGAGGACCATGGCGTAGATATCGGTCGCCAGCTGCTCCCTTCTATCAAGTTGGGCGAGCTGGAGCTCCTTTCCCGGCAGGTTCTGCAATTCGGTTGAAATCGACACTCCTTCCGCGGCCTTATCCATCTGCGTTTTCTGCACGGAAAGGATGAAGTTCTGAAGCGACGATAATATTTCATCGTCGATTGTCTCGATTTTCCGCTCGACTTCTTTCCTCAGCGGATGGTCCCGCGCGTAATTGCGGGCCAGGTCGCGCTCTTCGGAAGCCAGGTCGCTCAGTTGGCTCTGGAACACCGAGGCGGATCCGACGTCTTTTGCGGTAAGAAAGGCGACGACCTCGGCGGCCACGTTGGTTTTATTTTCAGGAGGCGCCTGCATATAGCGGCTTTCGAGCGCCTGCGCATTCAAAAGCGTCTGCCCGGCCTCAGAAGCGCCCTGCTCAAGTTGCAGGAACCGATCGAACCGCTGCTGGCCATCGGCGGTAAGCCCGAGCGTGGGATTACTGGTCCGGAAATTTCGCCATGCATTCTCACTCGAAGAGAGATCTTCCCGGGCCGAGGTCAACTGTTTCTCCAGAGAAGCAAGGACATTTTCCGTCCGTTGACGCTTAAACGACATGTTTTTTTCGACAAAGGCATCGGCAATGCGATTGGCTACCTGCGCGGCAAGATCGTAATCACGGTCCTCGACCGATACCGAAATATTGGATATGCCGCTGCGCGTCTCTTCCTCTTTCACGGTCAGCTCCTTGAGAAGGCCTTCGACGGCCTCCTGTACCTTCCTCATTTTAAAATCAAAATTGTACGGCGCTTTCAGGAATGAGGGCGAAAACACGAGATTCATGCCGTTGAGGTCGATGGTCGATAACCGCGATATATCGTCTTCGACGACCAGTTGCGGCTTCAATTTCCACCGGACCTGTGAGAATGAAAAAACTCCCCTGGAATCGGGGATAAAGTAAAGAGCGAAGCCGCCGTTTTTCTTATTGTCCAGTTCCATCATCCGGAACAGGTAGGTGCCCGGCGGCGAAGTCGGCTCAACGTGGATCGAATCGAATATCGCTCCCCGGTCACAGTTCACAGGTGCTATCTGGAGCGATAGCTGCACAACAATATCCCGCAGGAAGATACGGCTCGATATGAGATCGGCCTGCGCCTGCATCAAACCGCTGACATCCTTGAATGCCGCCACATCGGCGGCATTTTCGACCCCGATAAACGCCGTGGCCGGGAGCGCCGGCTGGCGGGACGCCAATTTTCCGAAAAGAAAAGTCATGGTAATGCACAGCAGGATCCCGAACAGGATGAGATACCATTTTGTGCGCGCTATCAAATGCAGGAAATCCCTGATTTGCTGGTAAAGTTCATCCTTCCGCTCATGGGGAGCCGGCGTTTTGAACATGGTTTCCATTTATCGTTCCACCTTATATAACTGATAGGAGAAATAAACCGTCGCGGCCGCCGAAGCCGCCGTGATTGCAATACCAAAAATGGGAAGGACTCCTGTTGTAAATATTTCCCATCCGGTTCTTTTCGGAACCGGGGTGACGGTGAAGACGTCTCCGGAAAGTACCCCCGCCGCAGCGAGAGACTGCCCGGACGCAACCAGGGGGACGAGCCCTTTCCTCAGGCACGCGCCGTTCCGCTCCCAGCAGATTTTGTTAAGGCCGTCCTCCCGCAGCGGCCCCCCCGCGAGAGCCATGGCATCCCAGAGCGATCCGTTCGGGCTGACATAATACAAACCGGGACGGATAAAACCGCCGATAAAGGTAAGACGCATGAGCGGCCGGGCCTGGACATCGGCATACCGCAAAAAAGGCAGATAGAGGGAATCGAGATACTTTTCAAGACCGCGCACCGACATGGTATCGACGCGTACCTCGCCGGCGATGGGCAGGAGCGCACAGCCCCGGTCGTCGATGGGGTAAATTCCCCGTATGAAGTTCACGGTATCGGGAAATGCCTGGAGCTGCACCGCATCACCCTTTTCAAATTTCGACGGCACGCTGCCGGACGCCCCGGAAACGGCATTCCCGCTCCAGCCGTTTGATGCCGAAAGAAACCCGAGCATGCCCGCCGTACATGCCGTTATGCAACCACGTCTCCCCGCCCATCGCGTTATTGTCAATTTTAGGATGTTCATCGGCAACCTCGCGATTAAAGACCCCGGCCGAAATAGCGTCGTCAAATAAATGCAGAAATTTGCAATTGCCGTGCCATGCCCCGCGGCCGGTTCCCCGAAAGGCGGGCGGGATCACCGATCGCCGGAGGTTGAAAAACTCCGGAAAAACGGGGGGAGCGGGGCGAAATGCTCCGGAGGGATATTGCCATTATTATAACCGACAATCCGATTTGAGGATAAATTGACCAAGGTGAGGAGGCGGGTGGGCACGAACCGCCTCGCCGCGCCGGGGCGACCGGTTTTTACGTATACCTTACCTGGAAGCTCCGCACGGCGGGAAGCACGGGATGAGCTTTTAGAATAATCGCCCGGCAAATGCGGGAATTGCCTGCTCGACGCGCAGGATTCTCGTTCCCAGGGTAACCGGAGTAAACCCGATCCCGGTCAGCAGGTCGAGCTCGAACGGGATAAAGCCGCCTTCGGGCCCGATGGCAAGCACAATCGGCAAAGCCGAGTGGAAGGGACATCGTTCCACCGCTGCGGGGTGGCCGACGAGTGCGCCGCGTCCCCGGATGATTTCGGGAAGTTCATCTTCAACAAACGGTCTGAACCGCCGCCTGACCTCGACGACCGGCAGCGCGGTATCGCCGCTCTGTTCAAGACCGAGGAGCAGGTGCTCCCTGATGGCATCGGGCGCTAAAACCGGGCTGGTCCAATAACTTTTCTCAACCCGCCAGCTCTCCATGACGAAAATCCTTTTGATACCGAGCGCCGTTGCGACTTCGAGACATCTTTTGAACACCTTCGGACGAGGCAGCGCCAGTG
The DNA here is from genome assembly GCA_964651515.1 of uncultured Fibrobacteraceae bacterium. Classification (GTDB taxonomy): domain Bacteria; phylum Fibrobacterota; class Chitinivibrionia; order Chitinivibrionales; family Chitinispirillaceae; genus BOG-1184. Next base: position 32,847 of record CAZYYB010000017.1, on the reverse strand, counting down.
CAAGGGTCAGGGGCGGCGGCTCGGGGGGAAGCGCCGATAATTCGACCGTCATCTCAAGAAACCCGGGGTCGACCGTCGAGACTATGCCCGTCCCGATTTTTCCATTCAGGAGCCCCACCCGAAGCGTATCGCCGGCCGAAACTCCGCAGACCGCCAGAGCATGATCGCGACGCCGGCCGGTCAGCCGGACCTTCGTTGCTCCGGAATCGATAAAATCGGTAGTGAAGAGAAGAATGCGGTTCATAGCAAAAAACGGACCCGACCGGCAAAGGATGATGTTGACTTGACGCGAATGCGATGCGGTTCCACCCGGGCTTTTAAGATACTTTGCGCCGATTGTCCGGCGGCCTCACGGCTGCCCTGGCACCGTTTTTGCACGTAGTGACCGAAGAAAATTCAAACCGGGCTAACGCATCGGAACCCAGGACGGTACGAAATACCATGCAGGAATGCACTCTCGATTTCTCGGTGATCGTGGTAAGTTGGAACACGTGCGACCTGCTTGCCGCGTGTCTTTCAGCGATCGGTGCCGATTTTCCCCGCGACCGGGGAGAAATAATCGTGACCGATAACGCCTCTTCGGACGGCTCGCCGGCAATGGTACGGGAACGATTTCCGTTCGTCCGGTTGATCGAGCTCGACCGCAACACCGGTTTTGCACACGGTAACAACATCGCGCTCGCGGGGAGCCGCGGACGGTTGCTTTTTCTTATTAACTCGGACATCATTGTCCACCCCGGAACCTACGATCGCCTGCGCCGCTTCATGGCGGTACACCCCGATGCCGGAATTGCCGGGCCGGCGATCGTGGGCAGGAACGGCATCCGTCAACGGTCCTGCATGGGTTACCCCACGCTCTGGAACGTCTTCTGCTGCGCCTGCGCCATCGACTCGATGCTCCCTCGCGTCAAAGCAGTCGGCGGCTATATGATGCGATGGTTCGGCCACGACCGCACCATGCCGGTCGATGTCGTCAACGGCTGTTTCTGGGTCGTGCGTCGCAGCGCATTCACCGCAACCGGTTTGCTCGACGAAAGGTTTTTCATGTATGGCGAAGACATCGACTGGTGCCGCCGCTTCACCGAAGCGGGGTGGCGTGTTTACTATGTGCACGATATCGAAGCCGTTCATTTCGGCGGCGTATCCTCGGCCCGCTCCCCTGTCTATTTTTACCTCGAAATGTACCGGGCAAACCTGCTCTATTGGCGCAAGTATCACCGGTTGTTCTCCCTTGCCTGTTACTATTGCCTGATCCTGCTGCATCAGGCGTTCCGGGCGCTGGCGCGCGGAACGCAGTGCCTCCTGCCCGGCGGTAACCGCATCGAAACCCGCCTGAAATTCAGGCGCAGCCTTGTCTGTCTCCTCTCCCTCGCGGGAGTAACGAAATTCCGCGATGTGAATCCGGTCGAAAAATCCCCGAGTGCGGACATTCATTAAAGATCCGAGGCGACCATGGCTGAAACCGATCGTTCCTACTGTCTCATCACGCCCGCCCGTAACGAGGGGGGCTATATCCGGAGAACCGCAGAATCGGTCATCAGCCAGACGGTCCTGCCCAAACGCTGGATCATCGTCAGCGATCGCAGCACCGATGCAACCGACGAGATTGCCGCAGCCTATGCCCGCCGTCACCCCTTCATCCGGCATCTGCGCTGCGACGGGGATCGGGAGCGCAACTTCGGATCGCAGGTCCGTGCCATCAACCTCGGCTACCGGGAACTTGCTGCCTGCGAATACCGGTATCTCGGCAACCTCGATGCCGATATTTCCTTCGGTCCGGACTATTTTGAAACCCTCATGCGACGATTTGAAATGTCGGACAGGCTCGGGTTGGCCGGGGGATATATCAGGGAACCGGACCCGGAAAGCGGCCGCTTCGTCGACCGCGGCCTGAACCGCACGCGGTCGGTGGCGCATGCGGTTCAATTCTTCCGGCGCGAAGTCTTCGAGGCGATCGGCGGCTACCGTACGCTCCGGTTCGGGGGCGCCGATACGGTGGCCGAAGAGATGGCGCGCATGAAAGGCTGGGAGGTGCGATCGTTCCCCGACCTGCCCGTCGACCATCACAAACCTGCCCTTGCGGGCGAAGGCGCGATGCGGGGCGCCTTCCGGCAGGGCCGCATGGATCACGCGATGGGGACCGATCCCCTCTTCGAGCTCCTGCGCTGCATGCATCGGATCGGCTATCAGCGGCTTGTTCTTTATTCACTCTCCCGGTTTTCCGGCTTTCTGTGGCAATACCTCAGGCACGAGCCGTACGAGGTCGAACAGGATTTCGTCACATTTATCCGGAAAATGCAGCGCGGGAGATTTTTCCGGGGTAAACTCGATAACGCCTGAATGCCGTGAGGACCTCCCGCGGCCCCTACTTCACAACCTGCGCCTTGACTATACAGACGGTCCTGACCCCGCCGATCCCTTTTGCCAGGGTAACGACCTGATTGCCGGTTAACCCCCGCCATAGCAGCCGGCCCGAAATATCGAAGACGCTCACCGACTTGATCGAGCCGTTCATGGATGCCGGAAGCACGATCCGCTGCCCGATAGCCCTGAACGAGACGGCCGCAGCCGCACCGGCGCCATATTTCCGCACCGCCGGCAGGATCGACGTCAACGCGCCGCTCCGCAGGACCGCCGAGTCCGGCGCGAGCCCGGAGGCCGATGCGTACAGTACGACCCGTCCGTCGCTGCCGCCGGGGATGACCCAGGTGGCAAGCTGACCGCCCTTCATGGCCACACTGGTCGGGCCGAGAATGACACCGGGCCCGGTTATGGTGAGCGAGACGACGTTCGTTGCGGCAGGAACCACCATGCCGTTCGAGTCGACCACGCTTATCCATACGAGGCGCGCGTCATTGCCGATCATCGTATCGAGCGGATCGGTTGAAATCGGCTGGAGTGTCACCGTCTTCGCCGTACCCGGTGTTGTCCGGGAACAGGTGGCCTTGACGACCCCGCCGATCAGGCCGTCGGCCGTGAGCTGTCCGGCGGTAAATTTCCCCGGCTTGAAGGTAAACGGAGGATGGCCGACATACTTGCTGTTCGTATCGGCATCGGGCCCCTGGATCGCCACCAGGGTGCCGTTGAGATAGAGCGCGACCGAGTCGCAGTTGCTGAATACCTTCACCGTGTCGGGAGAGGTGGATTGCCACCGGTTGGCAATATAGACCATAGGTCCGGATACCACCCCGGGAACCGGAATTATCTGATTCGCATCGCGCTGACTCTGGAAAAAGTACCAGGAATATTTCCGGAGCCCATACATGTCCCGGATGCCGCCATAAAAGACCCCGTTTGCGGTTCCATTGACCCCGGCAAGATAATTCGACCCATTATCCGCATACGCCCAGAGGGCGTCGACGCTGAACCATGAGTAGGTACGATCGAGATGCATCCGATTGTAATGGTTCCACGCCTGCTGGAGGAGTGCCTGATCGGTACCCTGCCGCTGCACGCGGCTGGTCGAGCTGTTGGCACCGTACTCCCAGTCGCCGTATTCGGAGCAGATGACCGCTCGTGACGTCGCATCGTCATAGAGCGCCGTATGCGCCGCGGCATCGGAAAAAACGTCGAAATAGGTATACAACCAGCCGTCGGTATAGATCTGGTTGCCGGGATATTCGGCATGGGCGTGAACCTGCGTCGATTCGGCCCAGGTCGTCGGGTATTGCGACTCGTTCAGACTGGTCTCCCAGACGACCACGGAGGGGTGGTTGCGATCCCGCCGGATCATCTGTCGGCACTCATTCCAGGTAAAATTGACAAAAGCCGTCGCCGTGGAATAGTTCTGCCACCCGGTCTGGCTGTTCATCACCAGGATCCCCACGGAATCGCAGGCGTCGTAAAACGCGGGGTTATGCGGATAATGACAGCAACGGACAAAATCGAATCCGGCATCCTTGATACTTTTGACTTCATAATAGATCGCTTTGCGGGGAATCGCGTTTCCCAGGCCGAAAATAGCCTGGTGCTCGTCGCATCCGCGAAGCTTATACGAAACACCGTTGATATACAACCCCGTCGTCCTGGTCCACTGGATAGTGCGGATACCGATCCGCGTTTCCACATAATCGACCGGGGTGGCACCGTTCTGGACGATGGTATACAGGGTGTACAGATTGGGCGTGAGGTGGCTCCAGAGCCGCGGACTGACGATGGCGACGGATTGGGTGACCGAGCTGTCCACCCCTGCATTCAGCGTGACGGTCGACGAAGCCGTCGCGGCGACCGCGCCGTTCGAATCGACGATGTTCGAGGTAACGGTCACGCTCCGGGATTCGGTGCTTTGGTTGATAACATCGGTCTGTATCGAGACCGTTGCCGACGCGGTGCTTACCGAAGGGTAGGTTACGAAAATACCGCCGCCCGCCACCTTATTGGCGTAGATCGGATCGGTGACATGAAGCGAGTCGATCACCTGGAGGCGCACATCGCGGTAGATGCCGCCGTAGTACCTGAAATCGACGGCCTTTTTGCCCGGAGCCCAGTTGGCATTTGCGGTATCGTTGACCTCGACGGCAATCACGTTGTCCGTATCCGCCTTCAGGAAATTGGTGATATCAAAGGAAAAACCCATATAGCCGCCCTGATGAGCTCCGACCGAATCGCCGTTCACCCAGACGGTCGCCGATTGCATCACCGCCTCAAATTGAATAAAAACCTTGCGCCCCGTATAATCGGGAGTGAAATGCTTCCGGTACCAGCTTATGCCGTAATATTCGGCATCGCTGTCCGGCGTGGGCCAGCTGGTGCTGTGGGGAACCACCACCGCCTGCCAGGATGCGTCGCCGAAGGCGGTCGCCTGCGCTCCACTCACGTTCCCTTTGTAGTAGAGCCACCCGCCGTTGAAGTTCACGGTGGTACGATTGGTGGCGGGAGGAGCATAGGCGACGGCGGTTGCGGCGAAAAACGCAAGCACCGATGCCGTATAAAATCCAAGCAAGCCGGACATTTTCCCTGAATCGGTCTGCATACGCCCTCCCTCGGAACGGTAAGAATTATAAACGGTACATGAGCCCATGGATTATAAAGATAAAGCCCGGCAGAGATCTACCGAGCTTATCGATTCAACCATTCATGGCGGGAGCTTAAATGTTGCACTGCAACTTAAGCCACCAGCCCCACTCGTCCTTCAGCTGGAATATTTCATCCGGGTCATAATTGGGAAGATAAAAAGCATCAACGCGCGTATGGTCCCGGGCGATCTGACCGATCAGCGACACATGATCCAGCAATGTTTTCCTGAAATTAAAGGAGTACTTCCAGTGCGAGATGGTAGGATCGGTTCCATTCGGCAGCGGAAGAAAATATTTAAAACCCTCCTCGGTATACAGTCCGGGCGCATAGGGATCGCCAAACCACTCCACTTCAACGGATAAATAATCCAGTAAATTGAATGTCGGTACGTTGAACCCGAACATGACCGGAATGCGCTGCTTGATATCGGAATAGAAGTTGTAGGCGCTGTCGAGAACAAATTTGGTCGTATCGGGCTGGCCGTTGTTCGGGTTCAACGGATGCGTGTACGGGGTAATATTTGTTAAACCCAGTACCGCGGCTTCGCCATAGATGATGCCGTCTTCCTTGCCGAATATTTTAGGAAAGTCCGCGGGAAGGAGCCCTTTCGGATCGAAGGAGGCACGCGCCATCAATTTGGTCCCTCCCCAGCTGAAAGTGTCCAACTGTCCGGAGCTGGTATAATAGGTCCCCAGCAGACCTTCGGTTTGCTTATCCAATATCGTTACCGCAGGCAACAAGCGGTCGAACATGACGCCGGCGCCTGCATCGAGTAATCCGGGAAGTTTATACCCGGCCAGCAGGGAGAGCGACCAGTCATTCAGCGGCTCGACTTGTGTTTCGGTGGTTACAAAGAGATCCAGGGAAAGGTTCCGGCAGATTTCGGCATTCGCCCGGAATCCTGTCAAGGTGACATACGCCTGGTCGAAGGAGTTAAAAATATACGTCGGATGTTCGCCGGTGCGGAAGAGGTATTCGCCCAGATTTCTCGCCTCTTCATCGTATTTATAAGGAATAACGCCGCCGGCGAGACTGATTGCCACGCCATCATTATTACCGAAGCGATAAATCCCTTCGGCATCGGCCAGTGTCACCGTCGCATGCTGCGTCAGCGGATTTAATTCGTTAGCCTGGTAATATTCGCTCAGGGGTGTTGATGTCAAGGTCCAGTCCCAGTCGTCATTCCAAAGTTCTATTTGGGGAATGATCGACACGCTGAAATGTTGATTAATCGTTGCTTTAATCCCCAGCCGTGCATACTCGTCGTTGAGCCAGGGCCGTATCGACATGGGCCCGTCGGTATACTCAGCCTTTACAAATTGACCCTCTTCAATCGCCGCCATGGCGCTCCACTCTATTTTCGGGGCAACGGCGGAATCCTGCGCAGACAGGGGAACCCGATAGCACAGGCACCCCATGATCGCTATAACGACGAAAAATCGAATTTTCATTGACATATACCTTTCATGCGGATGGGGAGACCGTTACAGGCTGTACTGCAATTTAAGCCACCAGCCCCAGTCCCCCGGCTGAACAAACACCTCTTCGGGATCGGAAAAAGCGGAAAAATAGACATCATGGCGCGTATGGTCTTTAGCGATCTGCCCGATAATCGAAAGGTTGCCCATAATCGTTTTTCGGGCATTGAAGGACCATTTCCAGTTATCCCCGCTGGTATAAAGAGCGCTGGTACCATTAACTATAGGTATAATCGGTTGGGGAAGGGTGTAACTCTGACTCGCATAATTGTATAAACTGGGGGAGTACGGCCAGGCGGAATACTCCACCTCCACGGAAAGATAATCAAACAGCTTGAACGTCGGGATATTGAATCCCACCATTCTCGGTATCCGCTGCCAGATCTTGGAGTAAAAGTTCATGCTGCTGTCAACAGGGTAAGTCGTATCCCCATTGACTATTGATTGGCTGTGCGCGGTAATGCTGGTCAGGCCGAGTATCGAGGCTTCAGTATAAATGATTCCATCTTCCTTGCCGAAAATCTTTGAAATTTCCGGCGGGAGAAGCCCCTTCGGGTCGAAGGAAGCCCGCGCCATCACCTTGGTCCCGCCCCAGCTCATCGTGTCGAGAGTGCCGTTGCCGGTATAATACGTATTTCCGGCCGCAGGGGCTTCCGCCTGGCTCGGCTGCACCGGAATCAGCCGGTCGAACATGACGCCGGCGCCGACATCGAGTAAACCGGGGAGCTTGTACCCGGCAAGAACGGACAGCGACCAGTCATTGATGGGTATGATCTGCGTCTCCTGCGTGAGCAGGACGTCCAATGAAAGGTTGTTGAACATCTGGGCATTCATGCGCAAACCGGTCAACGTCGCATATGCATAATCGAAAGAAGTTTCGATATACGCCGGATGCTCGCCGGTCCGGAACAGGTATTCCCCGAGGTTCTTGGCTTCCATATCGTACTTGAACGGAAAGACTCCCGCCGCAAAAGTATATGCGACGGCATCCCTGCTCCCGCAGCGGAAGATTCCCTCGGCATCGGCCAGCGATATCGTAACGTGCTGCGTAAATGGATTGTTGGCACCGACATCTTCACCCAGACTGGTCCAGTCCCAGGTATCGTTCCAGAGCTTTATCTGCGGACAAACAACCGCGGAAAAATGAGAATTAAACGTGGCTCTGATCCCCACCTGGGCATATTCATCGTTCAGCCATGGACGGTAAGACAGTGGCGCCCGTGCATAGGGTTGATTGGCGCCGCCATTAGCCAGGTAGGTGTAGTCGCCTTTGACAAATTGCCCTTCTTCAATCGCCACCTGGCCCATAACGTCGATCTTCGGCGCCACCGTGTCCTGGGCGAATGTTGAGGTCATGAATGCAAACCCGCACAACCAGGGTACAGCGGCAAAAAAACGGTTCTTCATCAAACATTCCTTTCAAGCAGGGTTATCAATGGAGCCTGGACCCTTATCGTGCGATAAAGATCTTCTTGGTCATGCCGCCCGCGGCCTTATTGTTGACTGACAACAGGTAATAGCCGGCCGCGAGGCCCTTGGTACTGATACTGAGGCCCGCCGGTACGACGGAAACCGGGCAGGCGATCGCGTCGCCATTGAAATTCACCAGCCGAACATTCCATCCCAGGGCTTTCGTATTGGAAAAAGACACGAGAACGGAGGACTTCAACTGCCGGATGGCTATCTTATTCAGCGATGCCGCGCCGCCGCTGCCGCGCGGCAGAACCGGCGAAAGGAACGGCAATGACGACGTATCGGCCGCCACGCTCTGGATAGTGATCGGCGCGGACGTAAGATTCGAGGTAACCTCCTTGCCGTTGGCAAGGGCGGTCGCGGTAATCGTAATCGTGCCGGGCGTATTCCTCGATTTAATCATGAATCCCGCTTTCCCGCCGAAAAGCTTGGCGGTATCACTTCCGAAAAAGTCGGCCGGACCCTGGACATTAAACACGACACTGATGGTATCGGTATTCGAACCGGTATCCGTATTGTCAACGCAGAGACCGGTTGCGCTCCTGAGGGACGCCGTAACGATGGACACATCGGTACTATCGGCAATGAGCGAATTGGTATCGCAGTCGAGCCGCAAAGCCGTGGGGGTGAGCTTCGGCACCGGAACGCTGTCCGGCACTCCGGTCCAGTATTTCCGGTAGAGATAGAATAACGCCTTTGGAATCCGATAATGGTCGACGGCACCCATGGGATAGACGCCGCCGCTGTGTTCCGACCAGTAATCGTTAAAGGCCCACAAGGTTGCGCCTGCAAGCTGATTCGTCCGTTTGGTGCCCCACAAAGCCAGCCAATCGGTCCAGGCCTGCGACGCATAGCCGCCGGCTGAAAGGTTATCGGTATATTGCTCGATACCGCCGATGCTGCGTGCACCGCAGCCACGATAGCAAACGTATTCCCATCCCAGATGATATTCGGTGCTGAGTATCCTTTTGGAGATACCGGAGGGTATTTCACCGTAATTCATGCCTTCGATATCGGCGTCATTGTAAACACCGGCGGCGGTAGTAAGAATATTATCCGCAACGTAGGTCATGCGCGTTGAGTCCATATGGTGTGCAAGGCTGTCTTCCGAAGGAATCTGCTGCGGCGCATTATAGGCCGCCGGAGGTTCATTATATACCCCCCACCCTATAATAGAGGGATGATTATATCCGACCTCGATCAGCTCCCGCATACACGTGTCAAGGCGAAGGAACAGGGAATCCGGATAGCTGTACCCGCTCGGCACGCAGCATCCCCATGTCGGAACTTCCACCAGGACCAACATGCCGATTTCATCGCAGGCATTATAGAACGAGGGATCGCGTGGAAAATGGGCACAACGGATCATGTTGGCACCCATCTGTTTGACCATGCCGACCTCTTTGAAATAGCGTGAACTCGGCATGGCACTCTCTATCCAGCCGATCGATTGCTGCAGGCTCACGCCTTTGAGCGTATCCATGCTTGCGGATCCGTTAAGCTTAAACCCGCCCGACGGCGTCCACGCAAGCCAGCGAACACCGAAACGGTCGACATAATCATCGACCAGCACCCCATTCAGATATACTTGCGTATAGAGATAATAGAGATTGGGCGTTTTTTCAGTCCAAAGAGCGGGATTGCTGATCGTGATGAGCGTATCGAATGTCGCCTTTCCATTTGCAGCTATGGCCTGGGTCTGGCTGCAATGCAGTATCCCGTTGGTAGAAGGGAAGGCAATAACGTAACGAACCATGACGGTTCCCCCGGCTATGGAGGTCACCGGCGTCACGACATGTACCTTGGCGCTGGCAGCGGATGCGGTGGCAGCAGGAACGGAGATTCTCTGGCTCCAGAGGGGAATGCTGCAGCTATCGGAACAAACCAGCCAGACATTCCGGTAGATGCCGCTGTACAGTAAATAATCCGCGTCTCCATCGGTGGGCGTTCGTCCCGGGGGAATGGTAAGGCTCTTGGTATTATCCAGCTGCACGGCGAGAACATTCGTTCCGGTGAGCAGGACACTGTTCGAAATATCGAACTGAAACCAGGTAAAACCGCTGCTCGAATGCGACCCGAGCAATTGCCCGTTCAGCCAGACCGTCGCCGTCTGCATGGCGCCTTCAAACTCAATGGTGACCTTCCCGGTGTGCTGTGCCGACGCAGGAACGGTAAAATACTGGCGATACCAGCAGATACCCTGGTAACGCCCTCCTTCACCGAGCGTCGTCCCGTTGATAACCGTCGGCATCGGATCATCGTAGGAGGCCGAATGGGGGACATTCACCGTCTGCCAGCTCTGGTCCGCCGGATAGCTTGCAGCTGAAGGCGTGCCGGAGGGAACTCCCTGGTAGAACTTCCATCCATAGTTGAGGCTCGTCTTGGAACGCACCTTATACATTCGCTGCGGATAAAACTCCGCCTGCGATGCCATGAACAAAACGCCGACGAAAATGCATATGCCTGCCGCCCATTTCTTCAACCCCATAAAGCCTCCTGCCTGCCCTGTTAGGCAGCTTGGAACAGTGAACAAGAAAATTATCAGGTTATTTTCGTTATTTTATCGGTATCCAACTATTTTACCTGCATTTCCGCGAAGGAGCAAGCACCTCGTCGGGAGGGGGTATAATCGAGGCAGAATCAACCGGTGCGGCATGATTCACACCACCCAATTCAAATCTACTTCTATAAATTACAAAATAGTGAGAAATATAGCAAGGAAGTTATTGCAGAAATAGCGGGTTAACGGCCATCACATAACCAAAAATATTAAGAAATGAATAGTATGCGATGTTGTAACTACCAGTAATTCCATCGAGTTATATCGATTTTCCCGGTTTTGCACGTTGCCGGACAGAGGCGGGAGACCTTACGCCATTATTTCGTCCAAGCGACTATTACATCGGGATTTTTCGCAGCCGCAATGCGATGCCGCTCGGCGAGATCGAATCGGGGTTCAGGAGTCCGGCCGTGCCCGGCCCTTCAAATGAAGCACCGTGGTGAATCGGGAAATTTATCAGGGCGGCCGGTAATAAGCTACGACGTATCGCCATCGGTGCTCGCATCGCTTCGCTTCAAAAGGGCATTTAAATGTTGCATTGCACCTTGAGCCACCATCCCCATTCGTCCTTCTGCTGGAAGATTTCATTGACATCGGTATACCCGAAATAGGAGACATCATCGCGAGTATGATCCCGGGCGATCTGGCCGCTCACGGCAACGTTGCCCAGCAATGTTTTCCTGATATTAAAGGAGTACTTCCAGTGGGAGGCGGTACTTACCCCGGTCGGCTGCGGGAGAAGATATTCAAAATTATAAACGTAATATTCATCCGATGAGTAAGGCCAGCCATACCATTCAAGCTCAACCGATAAATAATCAAGCAGCTTGAATGTCGGAATATTGAATCCGAACATGACCGGTATGCGCTGCAGGATATTCGAATAAAAATTCAAGGCGCTGTCGACAACGTAGTGACCGGCAACCTGCAGACCGGTGTTGGGATTTGTCGAGTCTTCATACGCGGTGGTATTCTGCACGCCAAGGATTGCGGCTTCGCCGTAGAGTATTCCATCTTCCTTGCCGAATATTTTAGGAAAGTCTGCGGGAAGGAGCCCTTTCGGATCGAAGGAGGCACGCGCCATCAATTTGGTCCCGCCAAAACCAAAAGTATCGAGTTGGCCCGTGCTGGTATGATAGGTGTTGGTACCCGCGCCGCCTCCGCCGGTCTTTTCCAGCAACGCCGACACCGGGAGCACGCGGTCCAACATGATACCGGCACCGAAATCCAGAAGACCCGGCACCTTATATCCTGCCAGCAGGGACAGCGACCAGTCATTAATCGGCTGTACCTGCATTTCAGTGGTGAGAAAGAGATCCACGGAAAAATTTTGGAAGATTTCGGCGGTCGCCCGAATCCCGGTCAAGGTTGCATAAGCCTGATCAAACGAGGTCTGGACATAGGCCGGATGCACCCCGGTACGGAAAAGATATTCGCCGAGATTCTTGGCCTCCGGGTCGTACTTGTAGGGCATGACGCCCGCGGCGAAATTCCACGTCAGGGCATCACCGCTGCAGAAACTGGCCATGCCCTCGGCGTCGGCAAGCGAAACCGTCACATGCTGGTTGAGCGGATTATTCCCTCCGGTCGACGAATTCAGGTGGGAATAGTCCCATGTATCGTCCCAAAGTTTGATCTCCGGCAGTACCGCCAGGCTGAAATGCCGGTTTATCGCGGCTTTCACTCCCACTTCGACATATTCATCGGCAACCCACGGTGAAAAAGGCATGGCTCCCGGATCGCCGAACCCGTTGACACCCTGATAATTACACTTGACAAACTGTCCTTCTTCAATCGCCGCCATACCCGTCAATTGAACTTTAGGGGCGGTGGAATCCTGCGCAAAAAGGGGCACCCCGAAAAGCAGCAATCCCGAAAAAAAGAAAGCACTATATAATCGGATTTTCATCAAAATATCCCTTTCATGGCATGCAATTGGAGAGACCGTTACAGACTGTATTGCAATTTGAGCCACCAGCCCCATTGCCCGGGCTGTATAAACACTTCCTCGGGATCGGCAAATTGGCTGTAATAGACATCCTGGCGTGTATGGTCTTTGGCAACCTGGGCAATTATCGAAAGACTTCCCCAGATCGTTTTCCGGGCATTGAAGGACCATTTCCAATTATTGCCACTTGTATAAAGAGATTGAGCGCCTCCATTTATCTGGGGAATAATCGGCTCGGGGATGGTATACGATAATGACGCGTAATTATACAGGCTGGGCGAGTAGGGCCAGGCGTAATACTCCGCTTCAACCGAAAGGTAATCGAGCAGTTTGAATGTTGGAATATTAAAACCGATCATGCGCGGTATGCGCTGCCAGAGGTGGGAGTAAAAGTTCATGCTGCTGTCGATCGGATAGGTCGTATCACCGTTGATTATTGAGCGACCGTACGCGTTAAAGCCGTTCAGGCCGAGAATCGAGGCTTCGGCATAAATTACTCCATCTTCCTTGCCGAACAGGTCCGCAACCTCTTTCGGAAGAAGCCCCTTCGGATCGAAGGAAGCCCTCGCCATGACCTTGGTCCCGCCCCAGCTTAAGGAGTCAAGCGTCCCGTTGCCGTTATAAAAGGAATCTCCGGGCGGATGATCGAGTTCTCCCGCCACCGGCAGCACCCGGTCGAACATTATGCCCGCGCCGACGTCGAGCAGATTCGGCACCTTATACCCGGCCAGCACGGAGAGTGACCAGTCGTTAATGGGAATGATCTGCGTTTCCTGCGTGAACAGGACGTCCAGTGAAAGGTTGCTCCACATCCGGGCATTCATTCGCAGGCCGGTCAGCGTCGCATAGGCATTGTCGAAAGAGGTTTCGATATAGGCGGGGTGCTCGCCGGACCGGAACAGATATTCGCCGAGATTCTTTGCTTCCAGATCGTATTTAAACGGAAACACTCCTGCCGCAATAGTAAAAGCAAGCGCCTCCCTGCTCCCGCAAGTATAAATTCCTTCGGCATCGGCCACTGAAACCGTCATGTGCTGGGTGAATGGATTGTTGGCGTCTTCGCCGACGGTTGTCCAGTCCCAGGTGTCGTCCCATAGTTTTATTTTCGGTTCGATAATAGCGCTGAAATGCGAATTAAGCGTTGCTTTGATCCCCACCTGTGCATATTGATCATTTACCCAAGGACTAAAGGGCATAACCTCCCTGTTGTATAAGCCTGCCGCTGAACCGTTCGGCAGGTAGGTGTAATCGCATTTTACAAACTGCCCCTCTTCCAGCGCAGCGGAGGCCACGACTTCAATTTTGGGAGCGACCGTATCCTGGGCGGGCGTTGATGTCATGAATGCGAAACCGCACAACCAGGGAACTGCGGCAAAAAAACGGTTCTTCATCAAACAGTCCTTTCATGCAAGGTTTTCAATGGAGCCGGGATCATTATCGTGCGATAAAGATCTTTTTCGTCATGCCGCCCGCGGACTTATTGCTTACCGATAAAAGGTAATAGCCGGTTGCGAGCCCCCGGGTACCGATGCTGAGGCCCGCCGGAACGACGGAAACCGGGCAGGCGGCCACGTCGCCGTTGAAATTCACCATGCGCACGTTCCAACCGGAGGCATTCTTATTGGTAAAAGAAACAAGAACGGAATACTGTAACTGCCTGATGGAAATCCTGTTCATGGCGATAGCCCCGCTGTTGCCGCGCTGCAATACCGGCGTTAAAAACGGGAGGGAACCGGTATCGGCGGGAACGCTTTGAATGGTGATCGGAGCGGCATTGAATCCCCCGCCGGTTGCGGAGATCGTGATTGTGCCCGGCGTATTGGTCGATTTGATCATCAACGCGCATTTCCCGGCAAAGAGCTTGCCGACACCGGTCCCGAAGTAATTTGCCGGCCCGTTGACGTTGAAGGTAACCGGAATGGTGTCGGTGTTCTGGCCTACATCGGTATTATCGACACAGAGACCGGTGGCGCTCCGGAGCGACGCCGTGATGATGGACACATCACAACTGTCGGCAATAAGGGTACTGGTATCCGCATTGAGTTGCAGGGAAACCGGGGTAATGTTCGGAACCGGGACGCCATCTGCGCCGGTATCCGGCACGCCGGTCCAGAATTTTCTGAAAAGGTAGTAAACCGCCTTCGGGATACGCAGGTGGTCGACGACACCTTTCGGTGGCGTTTGCCGGTCCGACCAGTAATCGTTGAAGCACCACATGCACGCCCCGGCCAGCTTATTGGGTCCATATTTGGCGGCGAGTAATCCGGTCCAGGTATTCCAGCGCAGAAAGGAATAGCCGGTTGCAGACAGGTCATCGGCCATCTGCCCTGTTCCGCTGGCACTGGTGGCACCGCCGCGGAAGCACCAGTAAACCCATCCATCCAGATATTCCGTATTGATGATCCGCGCCGAAAGCGTTGCACATGCGCCGTACAGCTGTCCGTAATTCATGCCCTCGATATCGGAGTTATCGCTCGTGATCAGCGCCGGAATATTGAGAGCATTGTCGGCAATATAGGTGTAGCGCGTTGAATCCATCGTATGAGCGATGAGAGCCTCCGAAGGAATCTGATTCGCCGCATCGTACGCTGCAGGCGGTTCATTGTAGAGACCCCACGCGAGAATTGAGGGATGGTTATAGCCGACCTCTATCATCTCCCGCATGCAACTGTCCAGACGCAAGAACAGGGAGTCGGGATAGGTCCATTCGCTGAGACAGCATCCCCATGTCGGAACCTCCACCATGGTCAGCACCCCCAGCTCATCGCAAGCATTATAAAAAGACGGATCACGTGGAAAATGCGCGCAGCGAATCAGGTTGGCGCCCATCTTTTTTACCAGACCGACCTCCTGGAAATAGCGCGAGCTCGGCAGAGCGCTCTCGATCCAGCCGACCGACTGGTGCAGACTTGCTCCCCGAAGCGTATCATACACGCCATTGAGGGCGAATCCGCCCGATGCGGTCCAGGTATACCACCTGACTCCGAAGCGGTCGACATAATCATCGACCGGCACCCCGTTCAGGAATACCTGCGTATAGAGGTAATAGAGGTTGGGCGTCTGGCAGGTCCAGAGAGCCGGGTGGTTGAGCGTAATCAGCGTATCAAAGGTTACTTTTCCATTTGCCGAAGTCAGTACCTTCGTCTGACTGTCGAGGGCGATCCCCTTGGTAGAGGGGAAGGCGATAACGTAACGAACCGTGATAGTTCCCGGAGCGATGGAAGTAACCGGCGTGGTTATATGCACTTTGGCACTTGTCGCGGAAGCGGAGGCCACGGGAATGGAAATCCTCTGGCTCCAGAGGGGAATGCAGCAACTATCCGTGCAGACCAGCCAGACATTCCGATATATGCCGCTGTAAAGGAAGTAATCCGGGGGCCCGATCGCGGAAGCCATCGTCCGTCCGGGAGGAACGACATCGCTCATCGTGTTATCGAGCTGAACGGCCAGGACATTGGTTCCGGTCAGGGATACCCGGTTTGAAATATCGAACTGGAACCAGGTATAGCCGCTGTTATAGTGGACCCCGAGCGGCCTTCCATTCAACCAGACCGAGGCAACCTGCATGGCGCCTTCGAATTCGATGGTGACCTTGCCGGTGTGTTTTGCCGAAGCGGGCACGGTGAAATATTGGCGATACCAGCAGATACCCTGGTAGCGGACCGCTTCTCCAACCGTGCCACCCGTGAGAGCCTGCTGCGAGGGATCGTCGTAGGAGGCCGAATGGGGAACATTCACCGTCGCCCAACCGGCATCGTTGTAAGCGCTGTCGTACGGGTTACCCGTGCCGGACGGCGTGCCCTGATAAAATTTCCACCCGTAGTCGAGACTGGTTTTTGATCGCTGCTTATAAATCCGCTGCGGATAAAACTCAGCCCGAGACGCCATAAACAAAATGCCGATAAAAACGCATACGGATATTCCACATTTTTCCAGTCGCATTACCCCTCACTTGCCACCTCATTATAAGGTAAATGGGAAAAAATGAGCATGGATATCGGCTTCCGCCGCTCCTGTATTGATGCAGAATTCATGCTCCTGCCTTTGTTCACGGTACTCTTTTTTAAAATCTACCTTTCTAATACTTATAAAATAGTGACAAATACTGCAAGAAAGATGTTAAAAATAAAGCCGCGCGGAGGCGCCATGGTATCCCCTTATTTAGGTAATTTATTAGCAGAAATGCATTAACTTAAAATAAATCATCAAGTTATTCATAGGTGAGTTTCCATGAAGAAAAAATTCGATACGGCAAAAAATCGAAAGGATTTCATCTTTTCCCGCCGCGTAACTCTTAATAGATAGCGGCCTTTTCGGTCCGGGCGGGTCGTTAATGAAACCTATAAAATTAAGCTTCACGGGAGGACCGGGGAGAGCCGGATTTTTCTCAACCGCAATGCATTGCCTGTAACCGAGATCGAGCCGATGCTCATGAGCATCGGCCGGAAAGAGTGAAGAAGCGAAGGCGGCCGATCCTGCCGGCACGTTCAGGTCGGGTCATCGGGCTGCCCTGAAAATCGACGCGGGGTTTGACTGCCTGCGGGCAGCACAGGAATCACGGGAACCGCGACTACTGTCAGCGGCCTCTCCAATAAAACCATCTATTTCTGGGAGGTCGAAGCGGTCGGCGCAACCGTTTCGAGCGCATGGTCGACCGCCGAATATTTCGAGATCGATTTTGCCTCGGTGCATTCGTCCGTTGCCGACGGTGCAAATCTGATTTTTGGATTGACCGGCCTTGGATGGAATATCTATATTAGCACAGGTGGTCTGATGGCGATCGGCAACGACACGGTTCACGTCGCCGACGGTTCTCCTTTAAAAACGACAAATGAGGACTTTCCAATACCATATCCATGGGTTCAAGTTTTCAAACTAAAATAACGCAAGCGTGGGGGGCGCCTGCGAAATGAAAGTTTGGAATTCTTCACGTACTACTTAATCTGTGCCTGACAAGTTCACGATATCCCGATTAAAACGGCTGAATAACACGCAATCCGGGGAGTCCCGATTGTGTACCATTCCCGGTCCGGTTTCCGTGCCGGGGCATGATCCAAAACCATGAAGGAGGGGGTATGTCATTGTTCAAAGTCAAGAAGTGGTGCGTCGCTTTAAGTGCAACGCTGGCGGTTTCCTTCGGCGCCTGGGCGCAGACCGCCCCGGTTCTCACGACGCCGACCAACGACGCCACCGGCGTCACGGTGCCGTTTGCCTTGACGTGGGGTACGGTCGCGGGCGCGACCTCCTACGCGGTGATGGTTTCCACGTCATCGACATTCGCCACCACCATTACGAGCGTAGCGGGTCTTACCGCCGCCACCTACCGGGTTACCACCGCGCTTTTACCCTCAACGCCCTATTACTGGAAGGCGAATGAAACCTCCACGACGGCCAGCCCATGGTCGACGGTGTGGAGTTTCACGACCGCAGCCCTTGCCGCACCTGCCGTCCCCACGCTTGCCGCTCCGACCAACGGAGCAACAACGGGCGAACCAACCAGCGTCACGCTCAGCTGGAATGCCGCGGCGCGTGCAACCAGTTACGGCGTGGAAGTATCCCTTTCCTCAACCTTTGCAACAACGTTCTTCGACCAGACCGGGGTGACGGGCCTTACCCAGGTTGTGTCATCTCTTGCTATGGCAACCCCCTATTACTGGCGTGTCGATGCGAGCAATGCCACCGGAACAAGCGCCTATTCCGCCGTCCGTGAATTCATGACCGCCGGTGCGGTGACCCTGACTCCCCCGGTGCTTACCACGCCCGCAAACGGCGCGCCCGGTGAGGCAACGACGCCGACGCTCGGCTGGGGAACGGTTGCCACGGCAACCTCCTATTCGGTGCAGATATCGACCACCTCGACCTTTGCCACGACCTTCATTACCCAGGCCGGTTTAACGGCTAACTCTTACGCGACACCCCAGCTGATGACGGGTGTCACCTATTTCTGGGAAGCGAATGCGACCAACGGCACGACAACGACCGCATGGTCCGCGGTGTGGGACTTCACCACCGCCGCCGCCGGCACGCTGCCGGCTCCCGTTCTGTCGACGCCGACCAACGGCGCGGCCGGGCAGGCAAGCTCCCTGACGCTCTCGTGGGGAACGGTTGCCGCGGCGACGTCGTACGCTCTGCAGGTTTCCACCACATCGACCTTCGCGGTCCTCGTTGAAAATCAGGCGGGTATTACCGCGGCTTCCTTCTATATTCAAGGCGGCACCCTTACAACCGGCCAGACCTACTACTGGCAGGTAAATGCGACCAACGGCACCGAAACCAGCGTCTGGTCGAGCGTCTGGAATTTCGCCACCGAGGCTGCGGTAGCGGTGCCGGCAGTCCCGGTTCCGACCGCTCCGGCAAACGCCGCCACCGGGGTAGTGCAGCCACTGACGCTCACCTGGAACGCCGCGGCACGGGCAACCAGCTATGAGGCACAGGTATCCACCGTTTCCAGCTTTGCGACGACCGTTTTCGATGAGGCCGGCATTACGGCGCTCACCGCGACGGTCGGCGGCCTTGCCATTGGAACCACCTACTACTGGCATGTCGATGCGAGCAATGCCACCGGGACGAGCGCCTACTCCGGCTCCCGGACATTCACGACCGGTATTGCGGCGCCGGTGCTGACGTCGCCTGCGTCCGGTAATACAACGGCAAAATCCCCGGTCACCCTTGTCTGGGGAACCGTAGCCGGTGCAACGAGCTATAACGTCGAGGTTTCGACCGATCTCACCTTCGCCACCACGGTCCTGACCGGAACCGGGCTCACCGCGGCGACGGCAACGGTGACACTGGCGAGTAACCAGGTCTATGTCTGGAGAGTCGAGGCCGTCGACGGAGCCGTTGCCACCAGCGCATGGTCGGCCGCTTCCGATTTTTCCATCGGACTCACCGGTGTTCTCACTGAAAACGGACCGGCGGCAATCGCCCCCTCGTTTGCCGTGAAGAACGGCATCATCTCCTACTCGCTCGATCGGACCGGCCCGGTTGCAATGGCCGTTTTCGATCTGCGCGGCAGAAGCGTCTTCGCTTTCAACCATACGCAGTCGGCCGGGAATTACGCCATCGAACTCGCCAATCGTTCGGTGGCGCCGGGGCGGTACTTCGTGTGGTTCAAGGCCGGATCCTTTGAGAAAAGGACGGCGATGGCGTTTACCGGAAACCGTTAAGCGGGGAATCCGGCATCACGTTTTTCATGGTGGGGCGCGCGTTCGCGCCCCACCTTTTTTTTACGCTCATCCCCCGCTGCGCCGCACCGGTTTGACTCCCCCTCGTCGTACTATTTATATTTGAAAAAAATCAGGGCGGCTCCCGTCGGGCTGCATCCCGGCCCCGCCGGAGTTGCGATTCAGGAAATCTTTACAACAACAGAGGAGGAATTATGTCCATGTCCAGGGCGGGAAAGTGGTCGTTCGCTTTCATGCTGTGCCTTGCAATTTCGTTCGGAGTCGGGGCCCAGACGCTTACGGCACCGCTTCTCACCGCGCCCACGAACGGCACCGGGAATGAACCCCTGGTCCTGACCCTGAGCTGGAGCTCCACGACCGGGGCAACCACCTACGACGTCGTGGTGTCAACCGTTTCAAACTTTGCCGTCTCGGTTTACAATCAGCAGACCGACCTTACGGCGCTCTCGGCAGTGGTGAGCGGGTTGTCGGCCGGGATCACCTATTTCTGGCGCGTGGATGCGGGCAGCACCACCGCAACGAGCGCCTGGTCTGCGATGTGGAGCTTCGGCACCGCGGCAGCGCTCACCGCGCCGGCCGTGCCCACGCTGGCCGCTCCGACTAACGGCGCCACCGGCGAGCCCACCTCCCCGACGCTCAGCTGGAATTCGGCGGCGCGGGCGACCAGTTACGGAGTGGAAGTATCCATTTCCTCAACCTTTGCAACAACGCTCCTCGACCAGACCGGTCTGACGGGCCTCACCCTGGTCGTGCCATCCCTTACTCCCGGAACTTCCTATTACTGGCGCGTCGATGCGAGCGATGCCGCCGGAACAAGCGCCTATTCCGCCGCCCGCAGTTTCACCATCGCCGCCGCCGGCACGCTGCCGGCTCCCGTTCTGTCGACGCCGACCAACGGCGCGGCCGGGCAGGCAAGCTCCCTGACGCTCTCGTGGGGAACGGTTGCCGCGGCGACGTCGTACGCTCTGCAGGTTTCCACCACATCGACCTTCGCGGTCCTCGTTGAAAATCAGGCGGGTATTACCGCGGCTTCCTTCTATATTCAAGGCGGCACCCTTACAACCGGCCAGACCTACTACTGGCAGGTAAATGCGACCAACGGCACCGAAACCAGCGTCTGGTCGAGCGTCTGGAATTTCGCCACCGAGGCTGCGGTAGCGGTGCCGGCAGTCCCGGTTCCGACCGCTCCGGCAAACGCCGCCACCGGGGTAGTGCAGCCACTGACGCTCACCTGGAACGCCGCGGCACGGGCAACCAGCTATGAGGCACAGGTATCCACCGTTTCCAGCTTTGCGACGACCGTTTTCGATGAGGCCGGCATTACGGCGCTCACCGCGACGGTCGGCGGCCTTGCCATTGGAACCACCTACTACTGGCATGTCGATGCGAGCAATGCCACCGGGACGAGCGCCTACTCCGGCTCCCGGACATTCACGACCGGTATTGCGGCGCCGGTGCTGACGTCGCCTGCGTCCGGTAATACAACGGCAAAATCCCCGGTCACCCTTGTCTGGGGAACCGTAGCCGGTGCAACGAGCTATAACGTCGAGGTTTCGACCGATCTCACCTTCGCCACCACGGTCCTGACCGGAACCGGGCTCACCGCGGCGACGGCAACGGTGACACTGGCGAGTAACCAGGTCTATGTCTGGAGAGTCGAGGCCGTCGACGGAGCCGTTGCCACCAGCGCATGGTCGGCCGCTTCCGATTTTTCCATCGGACTCACCGGTGTTCTCACTGAAAACGGACCGGCGGCAATCGCCCCCTCGTTTGCCGTGAAGAACGGCATCATCTCCTACTCGCTCGATCGGACCGGCCCGGTTGCAATGGCCGTTTTCGATCTGCGCGGCAGAAGCGTCTTCGCTTTCAACCATACGCAGTCGGCCGGGAATTACGCCATCGAACTCGCCAATCGTTCGGTGGCGCCGGGGCGGTACTTCGTGTGGTTCAAGGCCGGATCCTTTGAGAAAAGGACGGCGATGGCGTTTACCGGAAACCGTTAAGCGGGGAATCCGGCATCACGTTTTTCATGGTGGGGCGCGCGTTCGCGCCCCACCTTTTTTTTATGCGGTCAAAACAGGGATGAAGGAACTATTTTTACGGGTTGCCGTTAAACGGTCACCATGCTCACGCTATCGAGCGATCGCCGACATGAACGAATTGCCGCAAAAAAATCCCGCGAAAAATCCTCTTCCGGAAAATCGATCGCTGTGGATCGGCGTCACCGTGGTTTTTATTATTTCGCTCATTCTGCGGACGGCGCACGTTCTCTGCATGCGTCATGCGCTCTTCTTCAGCCATCCGATCCAGGATGAATTCACCTACGACCAGTTTGCCCGTGCCGCGGCAACGCAGGGCGACTGGGCCGGCAAGGGTGCGTTTTACCAGGCGCCGCTCTATCAATACTTCCTGGCGGTAATTTATAAATTTTTCGGCCCCGACTACCTTGTACCGCGGATTATTCAGGCGGCCGTCGATTCGTTGTCCGCCGGCGGCATCTTCCTTATCGGCGCCCGTTTCTTTTCGATGCGGGTCGGCTGGATCGTCGGGATTGCCGCCGCGCTCTACTCCCAGTTCATTTTCAACACCGGAACGCTCCTGCCGCCGACCATCACCCTGTTTCTCGATGTCGCGCTGCTCGGCCTCCTGTTCCTGCTTTCGGAAAAAATGCAGCGCCCGGCATTGCCGGGCGAAACCGTCGCCGGCCGGTTCTGGCTATGGCTCGTTCCCGGCGCTGCTTTCGGTTTGCAGGCCCTCGCGGCAACCAATATCCTGGCGCTCGCCCCGCTCTTCTGCGCGTGGATACTGTGGGGCGCACCGCCCGCCGGCTCCACGAAACATCCTGCGCCGCCCCGGGCAAGAGACACCGGAAAGAAACGCCATGCCGTTTCGGCGCAGCCCGCCGGAGTTCGGGCGGGCGCCCGAATGGTCGCCGTCGGTTTTTTCCTCCTGGGCGCGGGTCTTACCATCCTGCCCGCAACCATCCACAACCAGGTTGTCGGAAAAGAGACGATCCTCATCTCCTATAACGCGGGCATCAACTTTTATATCGGCAACAGCGGCGACTACGAGAAGAAGGTGCTTTCCCGGGTCGGGTACGAATGGGATGCAATCAAGGCGGTCGGCGAGCGTGCGACGAGCTACAAGGAAGCCTCACGCAAATTCATGGAAGCCTCGGAAGCCTATATCGCCGAGCATCCGGTGGACTACCTGCTGCTGCTGCTGCACAAGACCTGCCTGCTTTTCCACGGCAACGAGATCTACCGCAACCAGGCAATCTATCCGGACCGACTGCTCTCGCCCGTCCTCCGGACGTTGCTCTGGAAAGCGGGCCTGCCGGGGGGGCCGGGCATCGCCTTCCCCTGGGGAGTCCTCCTGCCGCTGTGCATCCCCGGCCTTTTCCTCGCCTTCAGGAATCGCGAGCGCAAGGGCATATTCCTCGCGGCCTTCTGGGTTGCCTATGCGGCGACCATCGTGGCGTTTTTCGTCACCGAACGGTACCGGATTCCGCTCGTGCCGCTCATGCTCCTCATCGCCGCCGATGGCTGGGTCCGCGTCGGCGAATGGTGGAAGGGGACGGCCGTCAGGTATGGTATCATCGGCACCATGGCGGTCGTTTTCCTTATGGTAAACTGGAATCCAGGTCCCATGGAACGGGAGACCAACCACGACGCCTACCTGAGCGTGGCGGAGCAATTCTTTGCAAAGGGAGATACCGTGAACGCGGGAAAGTGCTACCGCAAGGGACTTGCGCTCGATCCGACCGATGCCAATGCCTGGTACCTCCTGGCGTGGCACGGTTTCGAGGTAAAGGGAGATCTCGACAGCGCCGGTGTCTATTACCGCAGGGCGAACGAGCTCCTGCCCCGCAACAAGGACATCCTCATGGGACTGGCGAGGGTCGCCGCCCGGCAGGAACGGTACGAAGAGGCGAAACAGTGGCTGGAACAGGCCAGGGCCGCCTCCCCCTTCGATATCGGCAATGCCTTTGAAAATCTCGGCAACCAGGCGCTGCAATCGAACGACTTCGCCACCGCGTTCCGCTACTACACGGTCGCGCTCATGACCGACCCCCGTGCCGCCCAGTCGCTGCTCGGACAGGCCATCGCCGCCTTCGAGTTGAAGGGACTCGAAATCGCCCTTCCCTATTTCGACCGACTATTCGCCGTCTACCCCCGTTCGGCCGACGGCTATATGAACCTTGCAATAGTCTATTCGCATTCCGGCAATCACCGGGCGGCGGTGGACGCGGTCATGAAGGCGCTGTCGATCGATCCGTCGATCGCGGCCGGCCCCCTGCTCATGCAGGAAGCGGCGCTCTGCGGGCGGCAACGGGAGGCGCAGGCATTCTTGAAGCGCTCGTGACGGGCCATCCGTAGGCGCGGTAACCATCTCGATCAGCGGAGTTGATCTCTGAAAACAAGGAATACGTCAAAACAGCGACCGGCGGCCGCCCTGCCGCACTCGATGCCCGCCCCACCGGCCCGGCACGGTTGGATCTCCCTGCGGCTGCGGATCGCCCTGGCCCTCGGGGCCATCGGTTTTCTGCTGTATGCGAACACGCTGCCCAACGGGTACGCGGTGGACGACGGCACCGTCGTATCGTACAATACGCTCACCACCCGGGGCATCAAGGCCCTTCCCGCGATCTTTACTTCGTCCTACCGCGCCGGAGACAACGATCCGAGCAAGAGGGAGCGGGTCGTCCTCTACCGGCCATTGTCGGTCGCGATGTTCGCGGCCGAGTGGCAGCTCTCGCCGGGCAACCCGCACCTCGGTCACCTGGTGAATGCGCTCCTCTACGGTCTCACCGGCTTTCTCCTTTTCCTGACGCTCACGTCGCTCTGGAGTCTCCGCTATGCCGAAGCCGGGGAGACTGGCTTGCTACGCGGGGCGCTCGCGGCACCCCTGATCGCCGCCCTGCTCTTCATCACCCACCCCATCCACACCGAGGTCGCGGCGAATATCAAGGGACGCGACGAGATCCTCTGCTTTTTATTCGTCATGGCCGCCTTCAACTGCATTGCCGGCTGGCTGCGCCGCGAATCCGCGGGACGCCTGGCGGCGGCGGGCGGATTGTTCTTCCTTGCCCTCCTTTCCAAGGAAAGCGCCATCACCTGCGTCGCGGCGGTTCCCCTGCTCGCCTGGTTTTTCGATCGCCGCTTTACCCTGCGTAAGGCAGTCGTGCCGACCGCCGCGGTGGCCGCCGCGGCGGCGCTCTACCTCGTCATCCGCAGCGCGGTGCTCCACGAGTTCATGAGCTCGGGCGGCATCCTGGCGCTCAACAATTCGCTCGTCACCGCGCCGGACGGCCTCAGCCGGTTCGCCACCGCGGTCATGATTCTCGGGCGCTACCTGCTCCTGCTCCTGGTTCCCTATAAGCTCTCGTTCGATTACTCGTTGCGGCAGATCCCCATTGTCGGCATCGGCGACCCTGCGGCACTCGCATCGCTCCTCGCCTTCGCCGCGATGGGGATCTATGTGCTGCTTCGTTTCAAACGGAAGGACCCGATCGCCTTTGCAACGTTTTTTTTCCTGCTCACCATCTCCATCGTCAGCAACATCGCCTTTCTCATCGAATCGGTCATGGGCGAGCGGTTCCTCTATATGCCGTCGCTGGGTTTCTGCATTGCGGCGGGCGTGCTGCTCGGGAGGTCGGCGCCGGGTCGCGACCAGACCGCGGTGACCTCCTTCCGCGCATTTGCAATGGAAAATCGTACCCTTCTGGTAATTACCCTTGCCCTCGCCGGATTGTATTCATTCCGGACCATAACGCGTAATTTCGACTGGAAAGACGATATCACCCTGTCGGGCAAAGACGTCCTCACCTGCCCGAACAGCGCCCGCATTCAGTACGCCTACGCAAGCTACATCCTCGTCGGCGAGGCGCTCAAGGAGAAGGACCCCGCCCAAAAGAGCCGGTATCTCGACGAGGTCATCGAGCATCTCGAACGGGCGGTTGCGCTCTATCCCGAATTTTCCCGGGCCTACTACCATCTCGGCGTGGCCTACAAGGAGAAGGGCGACTTCGGCAGGGCGGTGACCGACCTCGAACAGGCGAGGAAATACAACAACTTCGACGAACCCGATTTCTTCATGGCACTGGGATTGTCCTACGCCGGTCTCAAACAGTACGATCAGGCAATCGAGGCCTTCAAAAAAGCCGCTTCCCTCAACCCGAAACTCGCTCCGGCCTATGTCAATATTGCCATCGATTACGATGCAGAAGGCAACGTTGCCGCAGCGATCGATAATCTGAACGGGGCGCTCCAGGCCGACCCTGCCTCCTGGGAGGCCAGCTTCAACATGGGCAATACGCTGGCGCACGCCGGGCGCTATGATGAAGCCATACCATGGTACCGGAAGGCCATTTCGCTGAACGGCAGGTATGCGGATGCCTGGAACAATCTCGGCATCGTCTACGCCACAAAGAAAGACTACCCCGACGCGTACGAATGCTTCAAAGCAGCCGTCGCGGCGGATCCGGGGCAGATCCAGGCACGGGGAAACCTGAACCAGGTCCAGGCGCTCCTGAGCGGCACGATAAAAGCGAAATAGACAGGTGAGCTACCCGTGACAAAAAAATCAGGAACCCGCCGGCGGGAGCCGATTCGGAAAAAAGAGGCGACGCCCCCGGCGCCGCCGGTGCGTCGGACGATGAAGCCCCTCCCCCTGATCGTCTTCGCGTTTTTTATCGCCCTTTTCGGCGTCCGGGCCATAACGAGCATGGTACAGGAGTCGTCGACCTGGGACGAAACCCACTACTTCGGCATGGGGAAATACCTGCTCCAGACCGGCCGATGGGACGTGCAGGGGTGCATTCTCCATCCGCCGCTCTCCTACTACCTGAGCGGCATTCCGCTGCTTTTTTCGCCGACCGACGACGCGCTCTGGCGTCACGCGCCCGAAAGCGAACAGGCGCCGCTCTACCGGATGACCGCAGACGTCAGCCGCGGCCAGGCACTCCTTTCCAGCCCGCTGAACCGCGGCGACCGGCTCCTGACGCTCTGCCGCCTCATGATGGTGCTCGTGGCGATGCTCCTCGGCTGGTACGTCTTTGCCTGGAGCTACGAGCTCTACGGCGAGGCGGGCGCCGTCGCGGCAACCGTGCTCTACACCTTCTGCCCGAACATCCTGGCCAACGCACGGCTCATCACGCCCGATATCGTCGTGACGGCCTTCTCGTTCATCGCCCTGTATTACTTCCGGAAGATGCTGAAGGGGAACCGCCCCCCGATCGCGGTCATTGCCGGCATCGCCCTCGGCCTTGCGCTGCTTGCCAAGTTTACCGCGGTGCTCCTCCTGCCTGTCTGCTTTGCGCTCGCCCTGATCCGGTTCGCGCGCTCCGGGTCGTTTCCTTTCCGCAACCTTCTCATCGCCGGCGCGGCCGCCGGCGCGGTGCTTCTGCTCGGCTACCGGGGCAACCTCGAACCGTATTTCTCCGGCATCCGCTTCCAGCAGGAGCATGCGAGCCAGGGACAGTGGGGTTTTCTCTGCGGCGACTATTCGCGAAGCGGCTGGTGGTACTACTATACCGTGGCCTTCTTCCTCAAGACACCCCTGGCGGCCATTATCGCCCTCGCGGCGGCGCTGATTTTGTATGTCAAAAAAACATTCACGGGTGCGTGGATGGAGGAGCTGTTCCTCCTTGTTCCGGCAATCACCGTCTTCGTTTTTTTCAGCGCAAACTCCCAGGCCATCGGCCTGCGCTACCTCCTGCCCATTTACCCCTTTCTCTACGTGTTCGCCGCCGGCGGAATCGCGTCGCTCGTCGTGAAAAAAATCCCGGCCGTCGCCTGCGGGCTCCTTGCGGTCTGGTATATCGGCGCGTCGCTCTTCATCTACCCACACTTTCTCGCCTACTTTAACGAACTTGCGGGCGGGCCCGATAAAGGCTATACCTATCTCGCGGATTCCAACCTCGACTGGGGCCAGGACCTCAAGGGTCTGGGCAAATACATGCGGGAGCACACCATTCCGCGGGTCTGCCTGAGCTACTTCGGCTCCGATACGCCCGACCGCTACGGCATCGCCTACGACTGGCTGCCGAGCCTCGTACTGAACAATCCGACGCCGGGCAAAAAAGAGGTGACCATGCACGACTGGGTTGCGATCAGCGCGACCAACCTTCAGGGGGTGTATTTCGACAATCACCATACCTACGACATGCTGAAGTCGAGAACGCCGGTGGCGAAGATCGGGTACAGTATTTTTTTGTATGATTTGAGGAAGTGAGGGGCGTTGGTCTTCTGAAAACATCGGCACTCTCAGATGGAATAGTCGTAGTCATTGCCGGTACTCCCTATCGGTTTCGAGCATGAATCCGCCCTTGGTTCCCCGCGCCGTCCGGATGTGGATCATATTCCTGATCCATCCGCAAAGATATCGGAAATAGCATCGATGCTTTGCTCTTCGTTGCCGCCGCTGACGATCAGTTCCACTTCCGATCCCTTCCCGGCACCAAGCAGAAGAAGTTCAAGAATGGAGCATCCGTCGGCCTTGACGCAACCCTTGCAGATCGTCACCTGTGAGTCGAGGTTTCTGGTCTTTTCCAGTACGCGTATGGCAACGCGCGCATGGATCCCGTGTTCGTTCTGCACGATGACTTTCCGGCTGCGCATTGGTTCCGTTCCTTCCTGCTTTTGAAGGGGAAGCGCGGCATTGTTGCCGCGCTTCCCGCCACCGTAGGGGTATCAGGCGAGCGACAGGGCCTCATCGAGCGCCTCGATGAGATCGTCGGGATGTTCGAGTCCTATCGACAACCGTATCAAATCCGGCGTCAGGCCGCTTTCAAGCCGCTGCGCCGGGGAGAGCTGGCTGTGCGACGTGCTGGCCGGATGCAGGATCAGGCTCTTGGCGTCGCCGACATTCGCCAGATGCGAGAAGAGCCGGATCGAATCGATGATTTTCACCGCCGCGTCGTAGCCCCCCTTGACACCGAAGACAACCATGCCGCCGAAACCGTTCCTGAAATCCCGGTTCGCCAATTTATACGACGGATCGTCCTTCAGGCCCGGATAGCGAACCCAGGAAACCTTGGGGTGTTTCTTGAGATGCTCGGCGACGATAAGCGCATTCTCCGAATGTTTGACAATACGCACCGGCAGCGTTTCGATTCCCTGGATGAAGATCCAGGAGTTGTCCGGGGAGATGGCGGCGCCAAGGTTGCGCAGCGGTACGGTGCGTACGCGCAACGCAAAGGCGATGGGCGCAAGCGGCGCGGGAAGGTCGATGGCCCAGCGCAGTCCGTGATAGTTGGCATCCGGCTCGGTAAAGAGCGGGTGCTTGCCCGCCCCCCAGTTGAATTTTCCGGCATCGGTGATGATCCCGCCGATGGCGGAGCCGTGACCGCCGAGCCACTTGGTGAGCGAGTTAACGACGATATCCGCGCCGAGTTCGATCGTGCGGAGCAAGTACGGTGTAGTGAAGGTGGCATCGACGATGAGCGGCAGTCCGTTCTTATGCGCGACGTCGGCGATTACCTTGACGTCGGTATAATCGAGTACCGGATTGCCGATGGTTTCGATGAAGAGAGCCTTCGTTTTCGGGGTAATTGCATTCTGGAAATTCTGCGGATCCTTCGGATCGACAAACTTGACCGTGATGCCGAACTTGGGCAGAATGGCGTCGAACTGGGTATAGGTGCCGCCATAGAGGTTGTTTGCGGAGACGATCTCGTCGCCCGCTTCGGCAAGCGTAATGATCGAATAAAAGATCGCCGCGGTGCCCGAGGCGAGCGCTACCGAGGCGGCGCCGCCTTCGAGCTGCGTTACACGCTGTTCAAGCACCGCCGTCGTCGGGTCTCCCAGGCGCGTGTAGATGTTACCCAGCTCCTTGAGGGCAAAGAGGTTGGCGGCATTTTCCGTGTTTTTAAACACGTAGGAACTGGTTCGATACACCGGAACCCCGCGTGACTGCGTTGCATCGACGGTCTGGCCCGCATGGAGCGCCAGCGTTTCGAAATGATAATTCTTCTGACTCATTGGTCGTCCTTTCCGAACGGTGAAATGTTTTTACAGGTATCGAAAGCCCCAAATGATTCTTCGCAAGGTTCAAGGCATTACGCCGGATCGTCGAACAACCAGGTGCTGAGGTACCGCTCGCCGGTATCGGGAAGCAACACGACAACCGTCTTACCCTCGTTTTCCGGTCGCTTGGCCACCTGCAGTGCCGCCCAGAGTGCAGCACCCGAGGAGATGCCGATGAGAAGCCCTTCCTGCTTCGCCGCCGCGCGTGCGGTGGCTCCCGCATCTTCATCCTTGACCAGGATGATTTCGTCGAGGATCGAGCGGTTGAGGATATCCGGCACAAACCCGGCGCCTATTCCCTGGATTTTATGCGGGCTGGGCTGACCTCCCGACAGTACCGGGGATTTTTCCGGTTCAACGGCAATGATCTTTACTCCCGGCTTTCGCCGCTTGAGCACCTCGCCGACCCCGGTGATCGTTCCGCCCGTGCCGACACCGCTGATGAAAATATCGACCATGCCGTCGGTCGCCGACCAGATCTCTTCGGCCGTGGTTTTACGGTGGATTGCGGGATTGGCGGGATTTTTAAACTGCTGCGGCACAAAGGAGTTCGGTGTCGATGCGGCGAGCTCTTCGGCCTTCGCAACGGCACCCTTCATCCCCTTAGAACCTTCGGTAAGAACGAGCTCCGCACCGAATGCCTTGAGAATTTTCCGCCTCTCGATGCTCATGGTCTCCGGCATGGTGAGGATAAGCTTGTACCCCTTCGCAGCGGCCACGAATGCCAGGGCTATTCCGGTATTTCCGGAGGTCGGCTCGATGATGACCGAATCCTTGTTGATGAGGCCCTTTTTCTCGGCATCCTCGATCATGGCAAGGCCGATACGGTCCTTAACGCTGGACAGGGGATTGAAAAACTCCAGTTTTGCCGCAACAATCGCCTTCCCGCCGGCATTCAAGCGATTGATGGTAACGAGCGGGGTGTTCCCGATCAACTGAGTAATATCTCTTTCGATTGCCATAAACCGCCTCCTCGGATTAAAGTTGAGTAAACCGGTAAGCTTAATTGAATATACTCCGTTAAAAAAAAGAAGTCAAGAATATTTTAATCATCCCTACCACCTTAGTAGGGATTATAGTATTTTTCACTGCATGTCATCACTTCTCAGTGTCTCCCAGAAATGTCAGTATGCCCTGCGGGCGCTGTTTGAACTGGCGCTCCGCTATCCCTCCGATGCCGTAACGACGGTTTCTGACATCGCCGATACCCAGAGTATCCCGCCGCGGTTTCTGGAACAGATTCTATCGAAACTCCGGACCGGCGGCTACATCGAATCCCGGCGGGGTAATCGGGGCGGCTATGTCATGACGGTCGCGCCTTCGAGCATCTCGGTAGGAGAAATCATCCGCTACATAGAAGGCGCCGACGAATCGGTCGACTGCCTTAAAAACCCGGAAAGCAGCCACTGTCCCTATCGCAGCGGTTGTGTATTCAAAGAGCTGTGGGAACGCGCGCGATCATCGATGACGGATATTTTCGACGGGACGACCTTTCAGGATCTCGTCGACAAGCAGCGCAAGAGCGACAGCCGGATCGATTACACTATTTGACAATTAAGTTACTGCAAAGGACGCTGCCGCACCGTTTCGTATTCGTTGCATACAACCCGGGCCATTGCCAGAAAAGGTGCAGACATCATCATGATCAAAAAAACGTTTCCCGTTAAGAGTCGAGTTTGTCGTTTTTTTTAGTTACTCCTCAGGTGGGGGCACCACCCTTCGGTGGTTCCCCCAGGTCGGAGCCGCGAAACGCGTCGCCGACGCACCCCTTCAAGTACCTTTGAGGATTGCAATGAGAACGGATGATTGAAGTGTATCCAAACCCGCCCGATATATATTATGAAAATTGGACGGTAACCATCTAATTTTCACGAGCAACCATGCTGATTCGCCGAAAAATCGAACTCTTCGTTCTTCAGTCCCTGCAGGAAATGCCGGTAACGGCACTCCTCGGGCCCCGCCAGTGCGGGAAAACGACCCTCTCGAAAGCCATTCTGAGCGGCCGGCCTGACGCGCTCTACCTCGATCTGGAGCGGCCGGATGACCTGCGGGCGCTCACCGATCCACAGGCTTTTTTCAGGATGAACCGGGGGAAGCTGATCTGCCTCGACGAGATCCAGCGCGCGCCCGAAATATTCCCGGTTATCAGGGCGGAAGCGGATGAGTCCGGCGTGAACGGCCGCTTCCTGATCCTCGGTTCGGCATCGCCCCACCTGCTTCGCCAATCATCCGAGTCGCTTGCCGGGCGCATCCGCTACCTCGAGCTCACGCCAATCCTGATCCCTGAGACCGCGGAAACGGAAGAGGTGCTTCGCTCGCTCTGGCTGCGCGGAGGCTTTCCGCGAAGTTACCTTGCACCATCGGACGACGCGAGTTTCCAGTGGCGCGAGGATTTCGTGCGGACTTTCCTTGAGCGCGATATCCCCTCGCTCGGGTTCCGCGTCCCGGCCGACGGCATGCGGCGATTCTGGACCATGCTCTCCCCTTTGAACGCCCAGGTGCTCAACCGCTCCCGCCTGGGCGAATCGCTCGGCATCTCGCATCATGCGGTGCAGCGGCATCTCGATATCCTGACCGGGAGTTACCTGCTGCGTTCGCTTGCGCCCCTGGAGGCGAATACGGGCAAGCGGCTCGTAAAGTCGCCCAAGATTTATTTCAGGGACTCCGGCATCCTCCATGCGCTCTCCGGGATCAGGACCCAGCGGGAGCTTCTCTCGCACCCGTCATACGGCTCCTCATGGGAGAGCTTTGCCCTTGAGAGCATCTGCTCGGAACCGGCCATTGCGAAACGGTGGCGACCTTTTTTCTATGGCGCCCACGGCGGCGGCGAGATCGATCTCATCCTGGACAGCGGATTGCAGCGGGTTGCCGTCGAGTTCAAGGCATCGTCGTCGCCGACAATCACCAGAGATTTTTATGCGGCGCTCGCGGATACCGGGATCGAAACGGCATGGATCGTTGCACCGGTGGTGAGGCCTTACCCGGCGGGAAAGGGGATCATGGTCGGAACGCCGCGGGATTGTATCGGGGGGATTGGTGAGGTTCCGGGGTGAATGGGATGTTGACATGAACGGCAAGGACCGAGGGAACAAGATCAGGGCCGGAATCGGCGGGCGGTCAAATAAAGTGGGATACAGCGGTCAAATTACCGGGATCGGGC
>CAZYYB010000016.1:7008-43343 GCA_964651515.1 uncultured Fibrobacteraceae bacterium | reverse complement strand
GAGGTCGTCGGGCATGGCTTCGCGGTTGGCCTTGTACTCGGCGTACATCTCGTGGCGGAAGGTCGGCGTCGGGCTGTCGAGCGCCACGACCCAGTAGGAGCAGTCGTAGGCTTCGAGCAGGCGCAGGAGGTAGCCGGCGAAGCCGAAGACCGCTCCGGTCGGCTGACCTGCGGAGCTGGTCATGGGGGTCTTGAAAAGAGCGAAGTAGGCGCGGTAGATGAGCGCGTGACCGTCGATGATGTAGAGCTGCTTCGGCGACATGGCGATGCTTTCGGTGGAGGGAGGCTATAAAGAATAATATAAAGTAGTAAAATAGCTCTTTCTGAGGGTGGGGGAGAAGACAGAAGGAAAATAGAGAATACCTGGGGTGGGGAACCACCTTGCGGTGGCTCCCCCGCCTGATGTGCTTGTATTCAGTCCAACCGCATCACTCTTCTCGCCACCCACTCCACCCCGAGCACGCCAAGAATAGCGATGAGCAATAGCCACCCCCGCCTGATCGGTATCGTCTCATGGACCCGCGCCCCGGCCGCCTGCGCGGCATTGAAAAAAACGGACGAGATCACCGAATCGGTCAAGCCGGGGAGGGGCTGGGCGAGCTCGCCCAGGAGCGCGGTATTCTGTCCGGTCACCGACGTTTCCGACTGGTCCGGATCGACGAACAGTGAGTCGGTAAAGGAGACGGTACGGCTGCCGGCGGTTCCCGCGACGGCGAGGCGATAGGCGCCCTCCGGGAGCGGGCCGAAGCGGACCGACTGCCAGGAGCCGCCCGTGGCGGTGAGGGAGAACGAGGTGTCGACTTTGAGGCGGTCCGAGACGAAGGTGCAGGTGAGCCCGACCGGCGACGGGATAGGGAGGTCGGCGGGGAACAGGATACGCAGAGAGAAGGAATCGTTTTCGGACAGGGGTGCGGCAGGGTAGAGGAGCAGCCCCCTGGAGAGCGCGGCGGTCAGCATATCTTTGACACAGGCGACTAAGCGGCGGGAGAAGCCGAAGGCGGACTCCTCATCGCCCTGGGCGAGCGGGGCGAAATCCCACCGCCATATGCCCGAGGCGGCGCAGACCAGGCAGTGGCGGCCGGCACGGTCGGCGGAAAAAACGACCGGAATGGTGTCGGTTTTCCCCGGCCGTGCGACACTCGCCGCGAGAAAGACGGACGAGGCACGGAACGATTGATGCGGGTCAATATAATAGCGCAAGGCCGGCGGGAGTCGGGAGAGATCGAGGCCTGCCGAAAGGCTATTGCCCGCTTCCTCCCCGGCCACGGCCAGCAGGGACGTCGCGCTTGTGCCGGGCAGGGCTTCCGATGCGCCGGGAAAGCCTCCGATAAAAAGGATGGTCCCGTTCCGTTTGAGCCGGTAAAGGGTCGTCGTCGGATCCCGGCCCGCATCGAAGACCAGCGCCAGGTCGGCCTGTCCGGGAGAGGCGGGAGCCTGTTCCAGGAAATCGCGGTCCCGGTCGAACGCGAGGGTGAAAAACCTCTCGTCAAGAGAGGGGGCGGCATGCGTTGCCGCAAAGATGAAATGGCCCGGCAGGGCGGTATGCAGGGCGTAGCGGGAGCAGCGCAGGGCGGCTCCCGCCGACCGGGCGGTAAACCGGTAGAGATGCCTTCCCGGAACCTGCCTGCGCAGGGAGAGCGGAACGTCGAGGTGAAACGGTCCGGACCCCGTACCGACCGCCTTGCCGGCGATGGAGATGCCGTTTTCGACCGCACTCACCGAAAGCGTTTCGCCGCCCCCGGCGGCGCAATAGCCGTCGAGCGCAACCGTTACGGTCAGCGGCGAGTCGGCCGGCGAGGCCGGCGGCAGAACCGGTTCCTCCATTTTCAGGAAGGGCGCGGGGCGGACGGCGGGCAGCGGGAGGTACCACACGTTCTTGTCGGCAAAGCTCTCCAGCGGCAGGACGGCGTTCGACCAGTTGCCGTCCGATATGATCAGCATCGCGGCGGAGCGCCTGAGCGCTCCCTCACCCGCAGCCTCGGGCAGGAAGCTTCGCCGGTCCGACAGGTCGATCGGGTTGACGCCCGGGCGCAAATCCGGCAGGCGGCGAAGCGAGTCGCCGAAGCGGTAGAGTGCAAAGCGATGTCCGGGATCCGCGTGCGCCGCGTTCCATGCCTCGATCTTCCGGAGGGCCGGCTCGATGCTCTCCTGCGGCGAGAAGAGCCGCATGCTCTGCGAGACATCGAGGAGGACCGGGACCGGCTGTCGGGGAGGGGAGAGGCGGTCGAAGGTGAGCACCGGCTCGAAAAAAGCCAAGGCGAGCGCGGTGAGAAGGAATAGGCGAAGCAGGCCGAGGAGAATCCGCCGGTTTACGGGAAGGGGAAGCGCCGCGATCCGGCGAAAGGAGAGCAGCGCAAGAGCGAGCAGGAGTCCGGCGGCCGCGAAGGGAACGATCGTCATGATCCTCACTTGTTCGAAAGGACCGTATCTTTTTTCCAGTAGCGGTCGTTCTGGCCGGGATAATCCGTTGTAAAGTGCAGGCCCCGGCTCTCCCTCCGTTTGGCCGCCGAAAGGACGATCAGCTTCGCCGTGGTGACCAGGTTGCGGAGTTCGAGGAGCGGCACGGTGATCCGGGTGCGCTTGTAGAAGTTTTCGATCTCCCGTTCGAGGAGCGTGATCCGGCGCATGGCCCGGGAGAGCCGGAGGTCGGACCTGACGATGCCCACGTAATCCCACATGACCGACTGAATCTCGGTTTTGTTGTGCGAAAGGAGGATCCACTCCTCGTTATCGTTGGTTCCGGAGTCGTCCCAGGCGGGAATGGCTGCGCGGGAGTTCCGTGACCGGGCGGCGAGCCGGGCGCCCGCATCGGTCGCCGCCCGGTAGGAAAACACCAGCGCTTCGAGGAGCGAGTTGGAAGCAAGCCGGTTGGCACCGTGCACGCCCGTACAGGAGACTTCGCCGCATGCGTACAGCCCGTCGATCCCGGCATGCCCCTCATGGTCCACCCGGATGCCGCCGCAGGTATAGTGGGCGGACGGAACGACCGGGATGAGATCGCGCGTGATATCGAGCCCGAGATCCTTGCACCGCTTATATATATATGGAAAATGCTTTTCCGTCTGCGTCGCATCGGCCTGGCGGATATCCAGGAAGACGCAGGGCTCGCCGGAGAGTTTCATCTCATTGTCAATGGCCCGGGCGACGACGTCGCGGGGGGCGAGCGACTTGAGCGGGTGGTACTTCTCCATGAACTCCCTGCCGCTGCGGTGACAGAGCACGGCGCCGTATCCCCGCAGCGCCTCGGAGATGAGAAATGAAGGCGCTCCCTCATGAAAGAGCGTGGTCGGGTGGAACTGGATGAACTCCATGTTTGCGATGTCCGCCCCCGCGCGGTACGCCATCGCGTAGCCGTCGCCGGTCGCGATGGAGGGATTGGTGGTATGGAGGTAGGTCCGTCCCGCTCCGCCGGTTGCGAGGCAGGTGAACTCTGCGCGGACCGGGACGATATTCCGGGAAATGGTGTCGAGCACATAGGCACCGTAGCAGGTATCGCCGATTGTCCCCGGAGTCCCGGAGAGGTGATGGTCGGTAATGAGTTCGACCGCGAAATGGTGCTCGAACAGGCGGATGGACTTGTTCGCGCGGATGAGTGCTACCAGCTGCTCCTCCACGGCGCGGCCGGTAAGATCCCTGGCATGGACGATCCGGTTGACCGAGTGGCCGCCCTCCCTGCCGAGGTCGAGCTTATAGGGATTTGTCGCGGCGTTCAGGTGGGAAAAATCGACTCCCCAGTCGATGAGATCCTTGATCCGGGCGGGTCCCTCTTCGACGATGATCCGCACCGAGCCTTCGTTGCAGAGTCCCCGGCCGGCGGTCAGGGTGTCCTGGATATGGAGCTCGAAGCTGTCGTTGTCGTCGAGAACGCAGGCAATGCCTCCCTGGGCGTAGTTGGTATTCGATTCACTATCCTCTTTTTTTGTGATGATCGTGACCGTGCCGAACCGGGAGGCGTGTATGGCGAAGCAGAGCCCGGCGATGCCGCTGCCGATTACAAGAAAGTCGCTTTCATAGTTATCCATGCCCAATAGCACTCCGATGATTTGTTGTAAATATATATAAAATCGGGTCGAAGCCGATTCGGAGCCCCGGCGGCTCCCGAACATACCTTCCGGAACCGGCCATTCGTTGGAGAGTTGTTGCCGGGTTATTCCCCTGAAGTTATAATCAAGTAGTTACGTTTGCGCATTATAGTATTTTATAGAGATTGGGGATGGTCCAATGAGTGTTGCGGGGAGACCGGCTATGGGATTGAAGTATTTATTTATTGCTGTCGCCGTGTTTTCTGGAACCTATGCAATTGCCGCATCACCCGGCGAAGGGGGGCCGAAGGCCGCCGCCGATACGGTTGCCGCCAGAAAAACCGGTGCCGTTCCTAAGCCGGCGGTCGGTGAAAACGATGAAAAAGGCGCCGTGAAGCGGATAATTTTCGGTGAACAGAAAATTGAGGGCAAGATCCGAAGGCCTCAACTGGTGCTGATCAAGGCCGACCAGCGTCCTGAGTTTCCACCCATGGTCAATCAACCGCTCGGCAAGACCCGGAACATCGCGGCACTGGTGGACCCGAGCCTGATCGAAGCGCCTCACAAGGGTGCATTTCAATTTCAGGGGACAAAAATAATCAATCCCGCTCCGTGACGTCATGTGGAGCCGCATGACTGAGAGAATTTTCCTGCGGCGGGAGAGAGCAACCATAGGCATTGTATCGATCGGCGGGCCGGCCGGTCAGGGGAGGACCACTAATGGATTTTTCGACGAAACTTTTTAACGCTTTCAACCCTTCTTCGGATGCGTACCTGTTCATGTGGACGCTTCTCATCACCGGGGTGTTCGCACTCTCCATCATTATCGAGCGTTTTTTCTACCTGCAAAGACGTAAGGGCGATAAATCCGAGAGTTTCATTCGCGGCATTCTCGATTGCATCGAAAAGGACGACCTCGGCACCGCCATCGCGGGGTGTGAGAAGAATTCGCGCACCGCGCTGGCGCGGGTGATCAAGGCCGGGCTCGACGAAGCCACCATGGGAGCCGACAACATCAGGAACGCCATCGACGAATCGATGCTGAAGATCGTTCCCCAGCTCGAAAAACGGACCGGCTACCTCGCGGTCATCGGCAACGTGTCGACCCTGCTCGGGCTGCTCGGCACCGTCTACGGCCTGATCATGTCGTTCGCGGCGGTCGGGCGGCCGGGAATAGACGCGGCGCAGAAATCGGAGCTTCTCGCTTCGGGAATTGCGACCGCCATGAACTCGACCTTCTGCGGTCTCTCCGTAGCGGTAACTTCGATCGTCATCTTCGCACTGCTTAAATCCAAAACGCAACGCATTATCGATGAACTCGACGAATATTCGCTGCGTATCGCCAATGCGCTTATCGAACGGTCGTTCAAGACGCATAAATTCCATATCAGCGCCGTGCAGCTTAAAGAGGGCGTCGGCGTGCATGTGACGCACAATAACGTGAAAATTTTCATCGATAATAAACTGGCCAAAGAAATTACCCTGTAAACGGCATATAATGGGAATTCTTTCCGAATTAGGCAATTGTTTTCTTCCCTCGCATGAGGCCTTCGTGTTCATGTGGGCGCTGCTGCTGATGGGTATTGCCGCCATGGCCATTACCCTCGAACGGTGGATCGATATCAACCGGCGGACCGATTACGATGCGCCGTCGTTTTTCGAGAGGATCCGCGATCTCCTGCATCAGAAGCGGATGAGCGAAGCCTACCAGATCTGCCTCTCCTCGGGGAAACGCGCGTTGCCCCGCATCCTTGGGGCCGGCATCCGCAAGGCGGGGGTCGAGCTGGCGCTTGTGCAGGGAGCGATGACCGAGGAATCGGTGCACATGGCCTCCCGGATGGAAAAGCGGTTGAGCCTGCTCATCATGTTCGGGAACGTCTCCACACTGATGGGGCTTCTGGGAACGGTATTCGGTCTGATCATGGCATTTGCCGCGGTAGGGAAAATGGGCGTCCCGCCGGTTGAAAAATCCGCGCTTCTCGCCTCGGGCATCTCGGCGGCCATGAACTCGACGCTGGTCGGTCTCACGATCAGCATACCCTGTCTCATGGCGTATGCCCTGCTGCGCTCCAAGGTCGATGCCGCCCTGCAGGAGATCGATCGGTACGCCATCGCGCTCCTGAAACTTCTCAATCCGCCGACGCTCCGCGATAAGAAGCTCATGAGCATCGGCCGTAACCGCGACTCCGAAGAGGTTGCCGATACCGATGTCACCCCCATGCTCAATCTCATGGTGATGCTCATCCCCTTTCTCCTGACCTCTTCGGAATTCGTCAAGATCGGCGCCATCGAGATGAAGCTGCCGGAATCGACCAGGAGCGACGTCTCGTCGGCCCCCACTCCCCTGGAACAACGCCAGGGGCCCAAACTCAATCTCGGCGTGGTCATCACCTCGAAGGGGTTCAGCATTTTCGATTACTTTAAAGAGGCAAAGCCCGATGCCGGTGTCGGAGAAAATGCCGCCGATATTCCGTTGGTCAATGGCGACTACGACTTCCAGGCGCTGAACGACCGCCTCGCCGATATCAAAAAAAAGGCTCTGTTCGAAATCGTTCGATCGTACATTCCCGGCACGTCGGAAGGTTCGTCGCTTCTCGAACTCTACAATGCCTATGTGAAGCTTTTGCCCATGACCCCGCCGTTTTTCGCCGACCATGAGAGCGTGAAAATCGTCGCCGAGGAGCAGGTGAAATATAAAACCGTGGTTGCCGTGATGGATGCATCGCGCGGATATCGGACCCCCGAAGGCAGCGTCACCATGTTTCCGAATGTTTCCATTGCGGGAGGAATCGTTCAATAATGGCCGGACAGCAGGCATTCTATCGCCGTCGCCGCAAACGCTCGGATGGAGTGGTAAAGCTGAATATCACCTCCATGATCGATATGTTTACGCTTATGGTGGTGTTCCTTTTGAAAAACTACTCCGCCCAGGGACAGCTCGTTACTCCCGCGAAGGGGCTCATGCTGCCGTCGTCCTCGGTTGAAAAAACGGTCGGCGAGGCACTCAGCGTTAAAGTTTCGCAAAAGACCATCATGGTGGAAAACAAGATCGTCCTCGATTCGGCGGGCTACGAGGACCTCCGGAGCCAGAAGGATTTTCTGATCCGGCCGCTCTACAAAGAGCTCAGCGAGCATGCCAAAATGGCCCGGCAATCCGCCGCGATGTTCAATACCGACTTTTCGGGCCGAATCTCCATACAGGGCGACGTCGAAATTCCCTATAATATTCTGACCCGGGTCATGTACACGTGCGGCCAGGCCGGCTACCCGGTCATGAATCTCGTTGTTTACAGGAAGGCATAATGGGCACCGGGCCGCGCTCATCTGGCATATTCTATTACAAGCATACGGGCGCCGTGGGGACGTTTCCGCACGAGCTGCGACGCGGTCTCTTTGCCCGGGTCGATCCCGGCTATACCGGGCTCTTCTTCGGGCTTCTCCTGGTTGTTTCCCTGACGGTGTGGTTGCTCTCGGTCAGGGGGCTCAAAGAAGAAACGTTCAGCGCGCAGGAGATCCAGAAAATCCAGGAGCGGTACGCGCAGCTGATGGTCAACCAGCCGAAACCCGAGGCGATTCCCGAAGTGAAAATCGAAAGAAAAATGCCCGAGGTGGAAGGCAACGTCGGCGGAGGCGGTGGCGGCGGAAAAGGCGGCGGGAAGGTTAACCGCGAAAAGGAATCGTATGTCGAACGGGAAGCGCGTCGCCAGGCGGGAAGCGGATCACGGGCCGAAGAGCGGGCAGCCGTCGATCGGGAGGTCGAAGGCAGCGGTATTTTCGCGGCAATTACGGCCAACGGTGCAAGCGGCGGCAAAGAGGGGGTCGACGATCTTCTCGGGAGCGCCGGCGTCGGGTTAGCCGATGTGGGCTCCATGAAGTTTTCCCGTGGCTCGTTTGCCTCGGCTCGCTCCGGCGGCGGCGGGGGTGGAGGCGGGGGGGGGAACGGAACGGGTGACGGAGACGGATTCGGGGAGCGAACCGGCGGCAGAGTGGGGAACGTCGGCATAGAGAAACAGCAGCTGGGCAGGGCACACGGAGCCCAGGTGGCCACCGTCGCGACGGTGAATTTAAGTTCCGCGGCGCCGCCCGAAATAACCGGCGACGGCGCCGGACTGGAAGCGCGCAGCCAGGAAGCCATAGGCCGAATCGAGAAACGTGAGGAACCAAGGCTCAAGCACGTTTTTGAGGAATGGCTGAAACGCGATCCGCTGCTCTCGGGTAACCTGTCGATCAAATTTACCATCCTGGCGGACGGCTCGGTCTCGAATGTCGTCATTGTCAAGTCCACCATCGACAATAAAGAATTCAGCGAGGCGATAGTCCGCTATATCGCACGATGGCAGTTTGCTCCCGCACAGGGAAGCGGTCCGGTGGAAGTTACCTATCCCTTCGTGTTCGAAGGGCATAGTTAGTCTTGCCCGGATATTTTTCTCGTGCAGCATGCTGCGCGGCGGGTGGCGCGGTAACCGTCAACAGGGCAATTCGGGGGCGCGATAGGGGAGGGGTTCTGAAACCTCAACCGGAGCGAATATATGAAAGAACAGGAACGGCAGGTCGAGCGCATTGAACATCTGAGCGCCGAAGGAGAAGAGCAGGGCAGGGTACTCATCGACCTGAGCACGGCGGGAGCGGCATTCCTGCATCCGCAGGAGATCAGGGCGGAGAGCCGGATCGTCCTGCTGATCCGCGACCTGGCCATCGATGCGGTCGTCGTCTACTGCCATAAGAGGGCCGACGACGGCTACCGGGTCGGCACGCGTTTTCGCAACAATTCCCCCGCTCTGCAGGCGGGGCTGGCGGCACTCGTCGAGGATTTTTCCCGCGGGGCCATGGTGAGCTATAAAATAGACCGGGAAATTGTCCAGGGTAAATAACAGCCGGTGTCCAGGGCTTGCGGTGACGCGGCCCTTTCAATGGTAACGGACAAATGAGCGCCGTAGAGAGGCTTTGTCGTGACGTTTCTTGATTTACTCGGTTTACTTTTCGGTTCCAAGCAGGACCGCGACCAGCGGAAACTGAATCCGCTTCTCGCTCAGGTCAACAGCTTCCAGGCACCGGTCGCCGCCTTAACGGACGAAGCCCTGAAGGCGAAGACCGCGGAGTTCCGCGAACGGCTTGCCGGCGGACAAACGCTCGACGACCTGCTTCCCGAGGCTTTTGCGGTGTTCCGCGAGGCCACCCACCGGGTGCTGGGGGAGGGAAAGAAGATTCCCGATCCCGACACGGGCAAGGAAATTTCGTTCATGGCGCATTTTGACGTCCAGGTGACCGGCGCCATGGTGCTCCACCAGGGCAAAATTGCCGAGATGCGCACCGGCGAAGGCAAAACCCAGGTTGCCGCCATGTCCGCGTACCTCAATGCGCTGTCCGGCAAAGGGGTCCACGTCATTACCGTCAACGACTACCTGGCGGTGCGCGACAGCGGGTGGATGGGGCGGATCTATTCCTACCTCGGGCTCACGGTCGGCTGCCTCGATCTCACCGAACCGCACAGCGGCGAACGGCGTGCCGCGTACAATTGCGATATCACCTACGGCACGAATAACGAATTCGGCTTCGACTACCTGCGCGACAACATGTCGACCTCGCCCGATCAATGCGTCCAGCGGGAACTCAACTATGCCTGTATCGACGAGGTCGATAATATCCTCATCGACGAGGCGCGGACGCCGCTCATCATTTCGGGCCAGGTCACCCGCTCCAACCAGGAGTACGAGGAGCTGAAACCCCGGGTGGTCAAGGCGGTCAATGCCCAGAACGCGCTCATCCAGAAGTTCGTCACCGAAGCCGAGGAGCTCCTGAACCAGGAAGGCAAGGAGTACGAGTGCGGCCACAAGATGCTCATCGTCCAGCGCGGCGCGCCTAAAAACAAGCGGCTGGCGAAGATGGTCAAGGAACAGGGCGTTGCAAAATACATGAAAGCCGTGGAAACCGACTTCCTGCGCGACAAGAAGCTCCACGAGATCGACGAGGAACTTTACTTCATCATCGATGAATCCGGGCACAGCGCCGAACTGTCGGAAAAGGGGCGCGTTCTCATCAGCCAGGGAAACCCCGACTTTTTCGTGGTGCCCGACCTGGCCGAGATCATCGGGAAGATCGACCAGGACGAATCCCTTTCCATCGAGGAAAAGTCCGAAGCGCGCGAGGCGACGCACCGGGCGTATGCCGAGCGGTCGGAACGCATTCACAGCGTGAGCCAGTTGCTTCGCGCCTACTCTCTTTTCGAACGGGATGTCGACTACGTGGTGCAGGACGGCCAGATCCTGATCGTCGACGAGTTCACCGGCCGCATTTTGCAGGGACGCCGTTACAGTGAAGGGTTGCACCAGGCGCTCGAAGCGAAAGAGGGCGTCCGCGTCGCCGGGGAGAACCAGACCCTGGCGACGATTACCTTCCAGAATTTTTTCAAGATGTACAAGAAGGTTTCCGGCATGACCGGAACGGCGGCCACCGAGGCCGCCGAATTCCATGAAATCTACAAACTCGACGTCGTGACGATCCCGACGAACCGTCCGATGGCGCGCACGGACCACCACGACCAGATCTACAAGACCAGCCGGGAAAAGTACAATGCCATCGTAAAAGAGATCCAGGAACGGTACGAAAAAGGGCAGCCGGTGCTCGTCGGCACCACCTCGATCGAGAAGTCGGAACTCCTGAGCAAGCTCCTGCAGCGGGCCGGCGTCGAGCACGAAGTGCTCAATGCCAAGCAGCACGCGAAGGAAGCCACCATCGTGGCGCAGGCCGGACGCCTCAAGGCCGTGACCATTGCCACGAACATGGCGGGTCGCGGAACGGACATCGTTCTCGGCGGCAATTTCGAGATCATGGCCAACAACCAGCTTTTCAAGGAGGGCATCGAGCCCACCGATCTCGCAATCGACGAAAAACGCCGGAAGTTCGCAAAAATGCTCGCCCAGACGATCGCGGAGCACGAACAAGTCAAGGATCTCGGCGGTCTCCACATTGTCGGAACGGAGCGGCACGAATCGCGTCGTATCGACAATCAGCTGCGCGGCCGGGCCGGTCGCCAGGGCGATCCGGGGTCGTCGATTTTTTTCCTGTCGCTCGACGACGACCTCATGCGCATCTTCGGTTCCGAGCGTATCGCCGCGATCATG
This sequence comes from uncultured Fibrobacteraceae bacterium, assembly GCA_964651515.1. Taxonomy (GTDB): domain Bacteria; phylum Fibrobacterota; class Chitinivibrionia; order Chitinivibrionales; family Chitinispirillaceae; genus BOG-1184. The sequence continues at coordinate 32,201 of CAZYYB010000016.1, read as the reverse complement.
GACCGCCTCGGGGCCGAGGAGGGAGAGGTCATCTCGCACTCCATCGTTTCTCGCGCCATCGCCAATGCGCAGAAACGGGTCGAAGGACGCAACTTCGATATCCGTAAGCACCTCAAGGAGTACGACGATGTCATGAATCTCCAGCGTACCGAGATTTATGGACTGCGCCAGCGGATACTGCGCGGCGAAGACCTGAAAGAGGAGATCCTCGACCAGATCGCCGGTTGCCTTGAGGAAATTATCCTGAAGCATACCACCGCGGGAAAGTACCCCGAGACCTGGAGCCTGGCGGCGCTCTATGCCGACCTGCAAGGCACGTTCGGCATCGGCTACCGTATTCCCGAGGCAGAACTTTCGGGTAAAACGCAGGAGGCGCTGTTCGATGACATATCGAAATGCATCCGCGACCGTTACGAGGAGAAGGAACGGCGGTTAAGCGTGCCGGTCATGCGGCAGTTCGAGCGGGGCGTTTTTCTCATGGTGATCGATAACCTCTGGAAAGACCACCTGTACGAGATGGACCATCTCAAGGGCGGTGTGCAGTATCGCGCGTTCGGACAGAAGAACCCGCTGTACGAATACCAGCGCGAAGGTCTCAAGATGTTCGAAGAGCTGCGCCGGGACATTGCGCGGGAAGTTACCGGGTATCTTTTCCGCCTCGAACGCGTCGAGCCCGAACGTCCGGCAATGCCGCCGCCGCCCGCGCGCGAAATCCACGGCGATTTCGATATTTTTTCATCGGGTCCCGCGCCCCAGGCGCCGACCAACCAGCCGGTCCAGCTTGTCAACAACCGGTCGGCCGCGCCGCGTCCGATGGTCAGCGTCGGTCCGTCGATCGGCCGCAACGACCCCTGCCCGTGCGGCAGCGGGAAAAAATACAAGAAGTGCCATGGAGCATAGGTCCGTGCCCGGGTTCTTTATCGCCTTCGATGGAATCGATGGATGCGGGAAAAGCACCCAGCTCGATCGCGCAGCGCAGCGTCTTGCCGCGGAGGGACGGACGGTCGTTACCACCCGCGAACCCGGCGGGACCGCGATCGCCGAAACGATCCGGGCGCTGATCCTTTCGCCGGAGTATATCGAAATGGTGCCGGAGTGCGAGCTCCTGCTCTACGCCGCGGCCAGGGCCCAGCATGTCCGCGAAAAGATCCTTCCGGCGCTCGCCGCCGGTGCCATTGTCCTCTGCGACCGCTTCGATCTTGCGACCTATGCCTACCAGGGCTTCGGGCGTTCTATTTCCCTCCCGCTGCTTAAAACCATCAACGAGGCGGCCACCGGCGGTCTTGCACCCCGCCTCACCTTTCTGTTCGATATTTCCGTCGACGCGGCCTTCGGTCGGCTCGCGGCCATGAAAAAAGTCCGGGACCGGCTCGAATCCGATGACCGGGAATTCTTCTCGCGCGTTTCGGAAGGCTATCGGGTTCTGGCAAAACAGGCGGGTGACCGGGTCGTCATCCTCGATGCTGAACGGCCGGTGGAGGAGCTGGCGGGGGCGGTCCACGGGAAGATTGTTGCACTGCTGGGGCAGGCGATGCCGGCCGCGTAACAAAAACGTAAGAGAAACGGTCAAAATTTCAAAGGGACTTTTTAATGCGGAAAATTGTTTTCATTGGTAGCAGGTGTTCAGTCTGATGCTATAAGGACAGTGTTTCCGGAATCTTCAATGGAGAAACGTCATCGATGAAATACATTGTCAATTTATCCGGCGTTGTGTCACTTGTATTGTTTCTCTTGCCTTCCGCCGGCAGCGGCTCAACGCTCGGACAGAGTTATTTTCTCTTTGGATTCAACGAATCCAGCTACGATTATTCTGAATCCGCCCCGCCCCACACCTATGAAATATCGCCTACCTATTACTATTTTACCCCCCCTCCTTCTATCCCCGACCGTGAGTACGGAGCGACATCGGCATTCCACGCCGAGGGAAAGTTTTATTCCCACGATCGGGCACTTCCCTGGTACGGCGGGTTTCTTTTCGAATACGGCGGCGGCATTCAGACGTATAATGGGACGGCTCTGGACAGTATTCAAGTCGGTGTTCCCGGGCCCGGCGATACGACGCAATATTTTCCCCCGATCGTTGAATCGAAAAGCAATACCTTTACGCGGATCGGCGGCTTTATCGGCCCCTATTTTAAAGTAGGCAATACCCTTGTGGGACTCAATGCCGGTTTGCTGTACTATAATTGGTATCGCGGGGCGGGTGCTTATAACGAGTCGTATTCCTGGGTCTATCTGCCGGTGGGGGCTGAGGTTCAATGGGAGATGAACGACCGGCTGAGCGTTGGCCTCGACATGCAGTACCGTATCATGCTCAGCGGCTCGATGACGGCAACCTACGATTATGCAACCGTCCTGGAGGGCGTTCCCACCGCCGCGAACAATTTCACCCTCGGCACCAGGGACGGCTTTTATCTCGGGTTCCCGATGCAACTTCAAATCGACCGATGGTTCGGCCTCGAATGGAAACCGTGGTTTGAATTGCGTCCTTCGGGGATAAGCGGACTAACTGATGTAAATCCTGAAACCGGATCGGGATATCTGGAGCCCAATAGTTATTCATATTCCATCGGTGTTTCGATATCCGCCATGTTCGGGACATTCTCATCGTTCGACCGGACGCATTAAGCGTGTCGGCAATCGGCTCTGAGAAAATTTCATCAATGCGCAAATATTGGATGATCCTGCCTGACGGCAGGGCGAATGAATAGATCCGGAAGGAGCATCATGAAGCGATATCGGATAATTGGATTACTCGTTGTTTTGTATGGTTACATCGTTCCGGCAATCGCACAGGTGCAGTTAATGCCGGGCGTGGTAGGCGGCCTCAGTTATTACGATGAAAGTCAGAGCGTCAATGGGGCACCCGCCGCCACCGGCGGCATTGTCGGCGGCGTTGTCGGCGGAATCCTTGAAATACCGCTTTCTGAAAATTGCTTTCTGCGATCGGGACTCATGTATTCCGTTCGCGGGGGGGCACTGGGCCAGGGTGCTTTACAGGGAGGACCCACCTTTACCGAATCCGACTACCTGGGCTACCTTGCCGTTCCCCTCGATATCAAGCTCTCCTATGTGGCTTCGCCGGGGTTCGTACCCTATGGGCTCTTGGGTTTCAACCTCGGAATCCTGCTCTCCGCTACCGGCAGCGTTGAAAATGCCGTACCGGCTTCCGGTAATGTCGATGCAGGCATAAACTATAACCCGGTTGATTTCGGGCTCGATGCAGGTCTGGGTGCCGAATTTCCCGGGTCGGATGTCATCCCTTTTTTCGAAGTAGAGGCTTATTTCGGCTTTGAAAATATTTACAGCAGTCAGTCGGGCTACAGCCAGTCGGGCTATTCGGCAACGAACACGGGAGTGGAATTCCGGGTCGGGCTTAAATTCAAGCCCGAGGTTATCGCCCGGATTTTTTAGTGCCCGCCGATGCTTCGGGCGTCGGGAACAGTCCGGCATCTCCCGCGAAAAATGAAACCGGCCGCTATCGCGCGAGATCTTTCCGGATGTAGAGCTCGCAGTCCAGCACCTCCGCCTTGACATAAAGATCGGCGTTCATCGCCAGGTACTCCGACAGTACCCGGTTCCATCCGGCAGGATAATGCAGTGAATCGAGGGCTATGCTTGCCGGCGGCGGCGAACTCTCCAGACTTTTCTTCAGATACCCCGGTTGAAAACAGGAATCGGCGTGGGAGTTTTCCGGCAGGATCGGGGCAAAGCCTTTTGGATTGCCCCACTGCTCGTCCCAGGTCACGAAGGTCTGGTCCTCGCGAAAGCAGGGGTGGGTTTTGTAAAAGCCGATGACCCGTTCGAAGCGGGGAATATGGTTCAGAAACTCCTGGCGTCCGCCGAAATCCTGAAACGATGAGCCCGAGGCAAGTTCGATCGTCGTCCTCCGGAAATTATTAAATACCATCAGGGTTGCCATGACGACCAGGATGATTGTCGCCGCCGATCGGTATACCGGCCGATTGATGATACGGGCCGCATAGGGGACAAAGAGCGCCAGGCAGTAGAGTCCGGGGACGAGGAACTGTTTCCACGGCTGGTTGCAGGTTCCCCAGTATACCGCGACGCCCGCGATGACGGCCGCGCCGACCCACAGCCGTACACCGCGTCTTTTCCATTCGGTAACCAGCCATCCCGAAATGCCGCTCAGGACAAGCATGGCGACCCACCAATATTTCGTGAAGTGTGAAACTACCGTGCTCAGCTGCGGGGACAACGTTGTTTCCGTCCTGCCGCAATGGATGAAAAATTTCTCCATGGTTATGGCGGACCAGTACACATCGTCCCGAAGCCAGACGCCGGAGGTTAAAAGGAGTCCCTGGGCGAGCGCAAGGGAGATCGCTCCTCCGGTGAGTACGGAGAGCAGCAGGGAGCGCCGTTCGCGCTTCATCTTCACATAGCCGTAGGCGAGATAGGCGATAAGGGCAAACGTGAGCGGATACACATATTTCGGCATTATTATTACCGAAAGGACGCTGAGGCCGGTTGCCAGGCCGCCTCTCCGGGGGGAAGGTTCCCGGAACATGATGGTCATTGCCAGAATGCCCGCCAGTGCCGCATAGGCATCGGTGCGGAAGTTGATTACCGAGGGGGTAACTTCCGGGGTGAGCATCAGGGCCAGCGCCAGTACTCCCCACAGCCAATGGACCCTAAGCCGGCGGGAATGGAACCCGAGCGTCGCGGCCGTTCCGATGAGGAAGCACAACCCGAAAAAACGGAGAGCAAAAATCGAAAAGATCGATTCGGGAATCAGTTGAAAAAACGGGCGGATTATGGCTAACCCCGAGGCGGAATAGTGGCACCAGAAATCTTTGTGCGGAATGCGTCCGATCGATACCAGCCATAAATAGTGCGCATTCAGATATTCGTCGAAGGAGAGCGGCATGCTCACCATCCGCAGGCAACACATCGCCAGGGAGAGAACGACGATAGCTGCTCCGCACAGCGGAATGGCGCGGGATGCGCTTCGAAAAAATGGAACAACGGCTCGATCGCCATGACCGGCAGCGAAAATCCGGCAGCGCCTATTCATGGCAAAAATGCTCTTTCAGGATGCGGCGACTGTCAAACAGGAGAGCAAGAAAGCGGATCAGGTTGAACACGAAGACGATCCGGAACAGGATTGCCAGGCACGACCAGGCAAAGCCTTCGGCCGGGCCGGTGGCAAGAAGGGCGCTGGCCGTCATAAACAGGAGGAATTTTGCGAGCAGGTAGGCGACCCGGGAAAATTTCGAGGAAACCAGGAGCCTGCCCGGAAACGAATCGTTGATGGCAAAGGTGGAAATGCCCTTCCGGGAATTCAGCCCCCTGATAAAATCGGCGATGAACGACCGGACAACGAAATAGAGCGCGAACCAGAGGGGAAGAAGCTGCTTCCAGGCGAAGAATACGATCAGCACATTCTCGGTTATCCGGTCGCCCAGCGTGTCGAGCACGCCGCCGATGCCGGACACGATATTCAATTTCCTGGCAAGATACCCGTCGATGCCGTCCAGGACCAGAGCGACCAGGAGCACCGCCACGCTGAGGAGCCGCGCCGACCGGTCGCCGCTCTCCAGGAGGAGCATGACGACAAAAACGAGGGCGACCCTGATAAGGACGGTGATATTCGCCAGATTCTTAAACAGGTGTCTAGACATACCGGATAAGTGATCGAACGAGGGAGCTCGAAATAGCACTGAAAGCGTCGCAGGGACTCCAGCAGACGGGGCACGTGTTCGTCCGGCATTCGGCGCTTATCGCCCGTGCTTCCTTCGATGTCCAGACCTCCCTGAAATCCCGGTCGAGCGCCGAAATATTCATGAGTTTTCTTTTGTAAACTGCGCACGGGTAGACATCGCCCTCCGGGTCGATGAAAAAAGTTGAGGAGAGCGCCTGGCACTTCACCGGGGATTTTTTCTCCGCTAAAAAATCGGGATAGTACTTCAGGTAGCTCCGCCGGAGGAAGTTGTTGATCGAAAAGCCGCCCTTATCCAGGCCGATGATGGTCCGGAGTTCGTCGAGGGCTTTCCCGCCGTCGATATCGTCCATTCCCTGATTCTCATAGTAAAAGGCGGATTTCTGGAAGACGTTGACGTTGATGTCGTCGAACGTGAGTGCCGGATAGATGCTTTTCAGGGCGGAATATGCCTCGGGAAAACGTCCGAGGTTGTGGTTCGAAATGGTATACCCTATCTGCGGCTTGACGCCGCGTATCTTCTTCAGGCGAAGGAAGGTCTCGGTCGCCTTGTTCCATAACCCGTCGCTGCCGCGGATCGCGTCATGCAGATCCGGCGGCCCGTCGAGGCTTATGGTGAACACCAGTTTGAGCCCGTTGTTTCGGGCGACGATCCGCTCCGCCGCGCTCACCACGCGGTCGGTCATCGAGCCGTTCGTGGCAAAGTGCAGGGCGGACAACCGCTTCGAACGGCGCGTGACGATATCGGCGATATCGGTGATATCGCTCCGCAGGAACGGCTCACCGCCGGTGAGGCCGATCCATGAAAAATGACGGGCATGGCGGAAAAAGTTATCGATCGTTTCGAGCCCGAGTTCGTTTCCGGCAGCGGGCTTCCGCCATATATTGCACATCCGGCAGCGCAGATTGCACCGGTAGGTTACCGCGAAGGAGCACTTGAAGGGAAAGGGGAGCCTTCCGAAATTCGAGAGGAGGATCGAGCGAAAAAAACGAGCGTCGTTAAGCGTTACCCGCATGCGGGACCTCCGATGCCGGAATCTTCTGCCGCAGGGACGCGATAAAGGGCTTCGACTTCGGCGTTATTTTGATGGAAAGAATGCAATCGCCGTTCTCGTCGTAGAAATCCGCATAGTCGCTCTTTTTTAATTGCAGGCAGAACAGGAACGCCGCAAACAGCAGCGCCGCATAGTCCAGAGCGAGAATGATCATTTTGGCGACGGCGGACTGGGTCATCCGCGTAGCCATGAAGAGCGCCAGCGACGCCACCACGATCCCGTAGATGACATTGCTCCACCCGGTCTCTCCCCGGCGCGCAGTCTTGACCACCGGGTTAATGGACCGATAGAAATACTCGTCCGAAAAGCTTGCCCCCGCTTTTTTACTTTCGATGACGAGCTTATCGTCTTCAAGCGTCAGGGTGCGTCCGGCGAAGCCTGCCCCGGGGACGCGCATAACGAACCGGTTCATGGGGATTCCTTTCGTGCATTGTCATAAAATATCTTCCGGAACATGGAAATTGAAATCTCGATCCGGCTCGAATAATACGACACCGCACTGCCGGCCGAGCCGCTTTTATCTCCCAGGTCGCCCTGGCTGAGCGTGACACCGGAGCTCGTGCGGAACCGGGTATTCCACATCCCCGAATAGGCGAGCTCGGCTTCGATACCGCTGCGCTTCGAATGGTGGCTGATGGTGGCCAGGCCAAGACGCCAGCCGTAGGCGATCCCGAGCGCCGAAAATGAGCTCACCTGCGGAAGGATCGCGTTGTAGAGTTCGGTGAGGCGAATGTCCGAGGTCGGCGGGGCACCGATCGTCGCCGAGCGCTGCAGGGCGATGTAGGGCGAAACGAGGATGCCGATGAGCGCGTCCGTGCGATCCATGCCCTCAACCGAAAAATACCGTTCGGGAATTCTGGATCCCCAGGTGAGCGCCGCGGTAAAGTCGTAAAGACCCAGCGTCTGCCGAAGGTCGAAATAACGCGTGGAATCATTAACAAGCGATACACGGGCATCGTACTCCTTGGTCAGGTAGGCGAATGAAAGCGAGCCCGTCAGCCGGTGCACCGGGTAGAGACGCCCGACGTAGACGGTGATCGGGAAGGTCATGGAGTAGATATCCGGCGATTGCCGCACCGTAAAGGCAAGCTGTCCGGTATCGAGGCCCGGGATCTGGAAAGAACTATCGGACAGGCCTAGATCGGAGAGCTGCTGCGCAAGGTTGCCCGTCCAGGTATCGAACGACGGCATGCTGCCGAGCGAAAGCCCGATTCCCGCCCCGATAATCGTCCCGGTACGGCAATTGAAGGTGTCGGCCGTGTCGGACTTATGGGTCGGCGACTTCGACGGACGAACCTTCTGGACCGCCGAATCGGCCAGCTGGCCCGGCGTCGGAAGCGCGGCCGATGCGCAGAAGGCGAACGAAAGAAGGGCGGGCAACCAAAGTTTAGTCATTATAGGGGATCTCTTCCGTTCATGCCGCCAGGCTTTCCCGCGTCGCAACGCCCGGCCCCCCGGGTGGGTCGGCCTCAATGACGAGCAGGGTGCTGTCGTCATCGCAGGCATAGCCGGCGAACCGCTCCTCAACCAGGTCGATCACCTTCCCGAAGGGAGTGTCACCGAGGGTTTGCAGGAGCTCGGTAAAGCGATCGTAGCCGAAGCTGCGCTCGTCGCCCCGGCGCCGCTCGTATATGCCATCGGTAAATATGAAAAAACGGTCGCCGGGTTCGTAGGCGAACACCGCCTGCTCGAAGGCGGCGTCTTCGATGATGCCGGCGAACGGACCCGACGCCTCCAGGCAGAGCGCCGACCGGTCCCTGCGCACCACCACCGGCATCGGGTGGCCGGCACGGCAGTAGGTGAAGGTATGGCGGACGCGGTTGAACACCCCGAGGACGCAGGTGAGATAGTGGCTCGTCTGGATGATCGTGAACAGGTCGCGATTGATCGCGGCCATCAGTTCGGCGGGAGAGAGGGCCCGCTTGCTGTTGTTGAAGAGCGACATCTTGGCTATCATGCCGATGAGCGATGCCGAAAAACCGTGGCCCGAGGCATCGCCGACAAACACGCCGAGCTCATCGTCCGAAATGGGAATGAAATCGTAGAGGTCGCCGCCGATCTCCTCCACGGAGTGGAAGGCGATGGCAATGGACAATCCGCCGAACGCCGGAGCCTGCTTGGGCATGATGCCCTCCTGCACCTGGCGGGCGAGACGAAGCTCGTCCCTGATTTCGCGCTGCGCCGCCCTGAGGTCGCGCATCGCCCCGGCGAGGATACGGTTCTTCTCTTCGAGATTGCCTTTCAGTTCCTCGAGCTGGCTGATGTCGCGGATATGCTCGATGATGAAGTGAGTATCCGGGCTCTCCGGTTGCGGAAACGGGGAAAAGCTGAGCCTGACCGCTCCGCTGCCGGAGGGGTGCTGGGTGCGTTCGACGACCTCGGGCCTTCGCTGCGATTCCACGACCGGTATCCGGCAATCGGCGCAGGGCTCGCTGAGTCCCTTCAGCAGGGAGTAGCATTTGGCGCCGATGACGCTTTGAAACGAGCCCGACACGAGCGACACATAGGCCTTGTTGGCGCGGGTGACCGTATAGTCGGGCGCGATGACGGCGAGAGGATCGCCGATGGCGTCGAGCATGCTTTCGTACCCGACCTTGCTTTTGTATATCAGGTGGAGCGGAAACTTACGGTAAACAATCGCGATGATTGCCGCAAGCGCCGCGCCGGCGGCGGGAATGATGACGAGAAGCGGCACGGATCTCATCGGTTCGCTCCCGGCGGCGGCGCGAAGTCCCGGTGATACCGTGGCAGGACCGAGGACGCCTCCTGCCACGATGAACCGTCGGCTTCGCCCGATACGAGGGCGCGTGCTCCCGCCTCGGCACCGTGGAGCCCGCGCTGAAGCCGGTAGCGGTCGACCGGAAAGACGAGCGGTCGGCCCCGGAGAAAATCGAAGACCGTACTCCGGGCATAGCCCATGGTATCGGTGATGACCGTATCGCCCGGTTCGAGTTTGCCTTTAAAATCTTCGGCGCCGCTCCGGCAATCTTCGGAGACCCGCGATACACCGTCGGGCGTGACGCAGAATCGCGCCCAGAACACCTCGTCCCGCCGGGCGTCGATCGCGGCAACGATCGGGCCGGGGCTTTTTATGCCGGCATGCGCCAGCAGGTAGAGCGATGAGAGCGGCAGGACCCTGACCGGCGTACCGAGGCAGAATCCTTTCGCAAAGGCGCAACCGATCCGCAGGCCGGTGAACGAGCCCGGTCCGCAGGAGAGGGCGATATGGGTGACTTCCGCCGCGCAGCGGCCGCTGCAGCCGAGAACCGAGGCGACCGCCGCAGCGATGGTTTCGGCATGGGAGTTCCCGGGGAAGCGCGAAAAGGCCGCCAGGGGCTCATTGCCGTCGCACAGCCCGATGCCGAGATCGGTGGAGGAGGAATCGATGCCGAGAACGAGGCTCATGCCAGTCCGGATGTTTTTGTTCTGAGCGCTGCGGTGATGAGTGTATCGAGCAGCCCGGCGTAGGTACCCCCGGCGGCAATGAACTCCTTTGGCAAAAGCGAGTTGGCCGTCATGCCCGGGAGCGTATTGGTTTCGAGCACGTAGAGGGCGTCGTCCGCCAGGATCATGTCGGTGCGCGAAACGCCGCGACAGCCGAGGAGCCGGTGAGCGGCAACCGCGGTCTCCTTCACCCGTTCGAGGAGGGGTTCGGGACGCTCTGCCGGGACGATCTCCTCGCTTTTGCCGGTGGTATACTTTGCCGTGAAATCGAAAAACGCCTGGCCCCGCGGACGGATCTCGATCGGCGGCAGTGCCGTTACCGGGTTATCGGCGGTATCGAGCACCCCGCAGGAAAATTCAATCCCGTTGACCGCCGTTTCGATCAGAAGCCGGTCCGCCTGCGGCGAAAACTCATCCAGGAGGGCGGCAAGCGACTGCCGGTCATCGGCGCGTCCCATGAGGCGGCTTGACCCCGATTGCGGGGCCTTGACAAAACAGGGATACCCGTGTTTCGCTTCCAGCGACTCGATGGTGCCGTCGGGACGGCCCTTCCGATAAATTGACCATGGGGGAACGGTGAGTCCGCCCGCGAGGTAGAGAAATTTTGAGGTGATCTTGTCCATGGCAACCGCACTGCCGCAGACGCCGGAGCCGGTATAGGGCATGCCGAGCGTCTCCAGAAACCCCTGGAGGGTCCCGTCCTCGCCGAAAGTGCCGTGGAGTGCAAGAAAGGCGACATCGCACCCCTCCCAGAATTTCTGCGAAGCGGCCGGCGCTGCCGGCCCCTCGAATCGGGGCGAGAGCGACGGGTCGGTCAGGTCGGCCGGTTCGAGCGGCGAATCGCCCGGATCGCTGAAGAAGAACTCCCTGCGGTGAGAGATCAGGAGCGCCCTCGGCCGGTAGAGGGTTCGATCGAGGTGCATCATGACCTCGAGGCCCGAGCGGAGCGACACCTCGTGCTCGGCCGAGGGGCCTCCCATGACGACATTGACGGTGACCGTCATAGGGTCGCCTCTTTCAGCTTGGCGGCGATGGTGGGCGCAACCGAGCCGGCGGCGACGCGGTACTGCACCCTCGAATCGCGCTCACGGATCGTGACCGTTTCGTCCTGAAGGGTCTGGCTGTCGATGGTAACGCAGTAGGGCGTGCCCGCCTCGTCCTGCCGGGCATACCGCCTGCCGATCGAGGAGGCATGATCGTAAAACGAGCGGACGGAGTTCTTCAGAAGGTCGGCGTAGATTTTTTCGGCCATTTCCGGCATGCCGTCACGTTTGACAAGAGGCAGCACTGCAACCTTGATGGGTGCGAGCGCGGGATGAAGCCGCAGTACGGTGCGCGCTTCCTTGCCCTCGCCCTCGACCGCATAGGAGTCGACCAGGAAGGCGAGCGTGGCCCGGTCGGCGCCGGCGGCCGGTTCAATGACATAGGGGAAATAGTGCTGCTTGGTCTCCTCGTCGAAATACGCCAGGCTCTTGCCGCTGTGCGTGGAGTGCTGCTTGAGGTCGAAATCGGTGCGATTGGCGATCCCTTCGAGCTCGCTCCAGCCGAACGGAAATTCGTACTCCACGTCGCAGCACGCCTTGGCGTAGTGGGCGAGCTCCTCCTTCGCGTGTTCCCGCAGGCGCAGTTTCTCCGGCCTGATGCCGAGCGACCGGTACCACTCCTGCCGGGCATTTTTCCAGTAGTCGTACCAGGTTTCATCCTCGGCAATCGGGACGAAGAATTCCATCTCCATCTGCTCGAATTCACGGGTGCGGTAGGTGAAGTTGCCCGGCGTGATCTCGTTGCGGAAACTCTTGCCGATCTGGGCGATGCCGAAGGGCGGCTTGAGCCGGGCCGACTGCTGGACATTCAGGAAATTGACGAAGATGCCCTGCGCGGTTTCGGGACGCATGTACACGGTTGCCGAATCATCTTCGAGGGGCCCCATGAAGGTCTTGAACATGAGGTTGAACTTCCGTACTTCGGTCAGCTCGCCGCCGCACTTGGGGCACGTTTTCAGGTCCGCCAGGTGATCGGCGCGGAACCGCTCCTTACAGCTCTTGCAGTCCACCAGCGGGTCGGTAAAACCGCTCAGGTGGCCGGAGGCCTGCCAGACGCTCGGATGCATGAGGATGGAGGCGTCGAGCCCCACGATATCGCGGCGGCCGTGCACCATGGTGCGCCACCATGCTTCCTTGACGTTGCGCTTGAGCTCGACGCCGAGCGGGCCATAGTCCCAGCAGCTGTTGAGTCCTCCGTAAATTTCGCTCGATTGAAAGACAAAACCGCGTCGCTTCGCCAGGCTTACAATGGTGCTCATGACATCCGTGGTCGCTTGTGCCGCCATTATTCCTCCAGGGGATCTAAAAAAATGAAAAGGCCGTCGGATCGTATCGTAACGTCAAAAGAACAAATAACTAAAGAAAATACGTCAGCGAGGGGAGGGTGAGCAATGAACCCGCTCCGGGGGCGCCGTTTTTTCAATGAGATCGGGCGTCGCGGGTCCCTGGTGCGGCAATGATCCTCCCTCTGCAACGGCCGCGGCGCAATTTTTTGCCATCGCATTGATTTTCCATGACGGTAACAGTATAATGAAGGGTCAGTACGACCCGATAGCGGGCTCACCTTTTCACGATTCTCGGCGGCAGCCATGGTCTCAAGGGGCAAACGAATCCCCATCGATGAACTCCGCGGAGGGATGTTCGTTGCCGGCGTCTATGATCGCACCGACGCCGTTATCTTTTCCGCAAGCGCGCTGATCACCGATGAGCACCAGATCGACTCCCTCCGCCGCAGCGGCGCGGTTTCGGTCCTTATTCTTCCCGATGAGGCTCCCCCGGAGCACGACCGGCCCGCCGTCGTGCCCCCCGATGCCGATGCCTGGGCTTCCGAAACGGTGCCGGGCGAAAGTATCGTCGCCTATGCGCAGTATGTCGAGCAGCTGAAGGAGGGCGGCGAAAAGGTCAGGCAAACGCGGGCCGCGGTCCGGGATGCCATGGATGCGATCAAGATGGGAAGAGTTTTCCTGTCCAGAAATGTCCTTACGGCAACCGAAGCGCTCGTTACAGAGGTTATCGCCGACCCGGACCTCTACTTCGGTCTGACCCAGATCAAATCGCTCAGCGAGCACGCCTACATGCATTCGGTCAATGTCGCGATATTTTCGGCGGCATTCGCCCATTCGCTCAGCTACTCGGCGGATAAGACGCGCGACATCGCCATCGGCGCCATGCTGCACGACATCGGCATGATGCGGCTGCCGCAGGACCTCTGGCTGCGGCGGGGAAACTTCACCCCGGCGGAGGTCGACGTCTACCGGACGCACCCTTCCGTCGGCATAGAGATCATCGACGCCAACCGCCAGAAGATACCCGCACTGTCGAGAACCATCATCGCCCAGCATCACGAGCGATGGAACGGGGGAGGCTTTCCGCGCCGGCTTTCCGGTCTCGAAGTCAATGAAACGGCCTTCATCTGTACGCTGGCCGACACCTACGACCTCCTGACCACGAAGACGCCGTATCGCCGCGCCAGTCTGCCGCAGGAGGCGATGGCGGCCATTTTTCAGCAGGTGGGCGAGGAGTTTCCGCGTACGCTGGTCGAACAGTTCACCCGGCTGCTCGGGGTCTATCCGGTCGGTTCATTCGTCAGGTTCATCACCGGTGAAATGGGGCTGGTCATCCGGATCAACCGCAGCCACCTGCTCTCCCCGGCCGTGCTCATGCTGTTCGATAAAAAGAGCGCCCGTATCGCCAAGCCCTATGTCCGCGATCTTTCGGCCGAGGCGACGATGCTTTCGGGACGGCCGGTCTACAAAATCGATACATCGCTGGACCCATTCCTTTTCCGGGTGAATCCGTCTTCCATTTTCGGGGTTGTCGCCGGGTGACCCCGCTTGCCACCTTTGCGAGCCGCTTATATTTTATTGGATCCGCTCTCCATTGTTGCCCGAAAGAGGTGGTTCCATGACGATAAAGCGGTCCCTCCTCTATCCGCGTGAGAAGGCGGAGGGTGTGCTCTTCGGTACCTTTCTCGGCGATGCCATCGGCGCTTTTTTTGACGGCTGGCAGGTTGAAACGATTCCCCCCCTCGATGAGGCCTTCCTTGCCGCACATCCCCCGAAGACCTACACCGACGATACCCAGATGACCATCTCCGTTTTCGAGGAGATGGCAGAGCACGGCACCATCGACCAGCGGTCGCTCGCCGATCGTTTTTTGCGGCGTTTCAGCATGAGCCGGGGCTACGGAGGCGGGATGCTTGAGGTCATGGAGCTCTGGAAGGATGGAAATCCCGTCGAGACCTCCGCACGCTCACTGTACGACGGTCTCGGCAGTTTCGGCGACGGCGCCGCCATGCGCGTCGCGCCGATCGCCCTCTTTTACGGACTCGATGAAACCGAGGCCCTGATAGACGAGGTTCGCCGCTGCTCGATCGTGACGCATACGCATCCCTGCGGTATTTCCGGCGCAATCATGCAGGCCTGCGGCGTGCTCCTGGCGCTCAACGACCTGCCCCTTGAAAAGTGGCTGTTTCGCTTCCTGGCGCTTCCCCTCGAAGGAGCATTCACGGTCCAGCTCGAAACGATGCGCGCCTGCCTTGCACGCGGGTGTTCGCTTCACGAGAGCCGGCTCGCAATCGGAAACGGCGCGCAGGCGCCGGAAGCGGTTGCCGCCGCGGTTTTTTCCGTTATGCGTAACCCCGGATCGTTTGCCGAAGCGCTCCTGTGGGCAATCGGGATGGGCGGCGACACCGATACCATCGGCGCCATGGCCGGGGCCGTTGCCGGGGCGCGATTCGGCATGGGCGGAATTCCGGAAAAATGGCTCGAACGGCTCGAAAACGGCCGGGAGGGGAAGGATTTCATATCGGCACTGATCAATAGGGCGGCGGCATCGCGCCCCTGATTTTATATGCATCGACAATCTCTTTGCTGCATCGCAATAACCCGTACGCAACGACCTTCCGGCACACCGCATCGCACCTATCCACCGCTACCGTTCCGACGGACTTGACTTCCCTTTTGAAATCACGCATTTTTCAGGATCTTCACCGACTTACCAATGAGGAGGGATATCGTTTCATGCCAAGGATTACAAAGCGGGAATTGATCGACCTGCAGAAAAAACTCGGGACCGACGGAGCCATCGCGGAGAAGTACCGGATTACGCGCCAGGCGGTGCATCAGATGCGGCAGCTCTACGGAATTCCGTCCCGGTTCGCAAAAAATCCCGAGAGAAATGCGAAGATTGTCACGCAGCACGACAAGGGCACGGCAACCGCCGCCATCGCCGCAAAATTCGGCTTGTCCTATATAAGCGTCTACCAGATTATCAAAAAGGCGAAAGCAAAGCCCGTGAAGTCGGTAAAGGCCCCCAAACCGGCCCTGACCCGAAAACCCCGCCGTTCGGCTTAACTTAACGACCGTCCCCAAACGACGGGCGGTCGTTACACCACGCAATGCCCTGCGCAACCCGTGTGGCACGCCCCAGCCTTCCGACTTCGCCGGAGTATCGATTTATCTTGTATGCTGTTCGGGCGGACATTATATTGCTTTGAGCAGGTGAGGGGCCCCGGGGTTTCGGGGGCGGCTCTCTATCGCGCTTCACCGGGTGACCTCGTCATCGACCAACCAAGGAGTGCAAATGATGCTTCCCGTTCAGTTGACTTCTGAGCAGAATCGCGTGTATTCGTTCATTATCGACCATCGCAGTGCGACCGGCTTTCCCCCAACGGTTCGCGAAATTGCCGATGGGCTCGGATACCGCAGCGCGAACAACGTTCGCCAGCACCTCCGGCTTATCGAAAAGAAGGGCTACCTGAAGGTGGTAAGCGGCAAGGCTCGGGGCATCGATGTCAAAGCGCCGTTCAGTTCGATCGGCGACGGTAACGGGTTCGAGGTTCCGCTCATCGGCCGGGTTGCGGCCGGATTGCCGATTACCGCCGAGGAGAACTGCGAGGGTACCGTGACCCTTGACCGCACCCTGTTCAAGGGCGACGGGCTCTTTACCCTCCGGGTGAAGGGGCAGAGCATGAAGGACATGGGCGTGTTCGACGGCGACATCGCGGTCGTGCGGCAACATCCCACGGCAACAAACGGAGAAGTCGTTGTCGCCGTTATCGAAGGAGAGGCTACATTGAAGCGTTTCTTTAAGCGCGACGATGCCATCGTCCTCCATGCGGAGAACCCGGCCTACGAGGATATAATCATTTCTGCGCCCCAGAGCGTGTATATAGCCGGGAAACTGGTAGGGGTGATAAGGAGATGTGGGGCATAACTAAATTAAGAAAAATCCTTAAATGATCGAAGAATAACAAGAAAAACTGGTATTTATGGACCCGCACGACAAACTCAAGCTCCTCTCCGATGCCTCGCGCTTCGACCTCAGCTGCGCTTGCGGTGCCGACGACCACAACCACCGGACCCGAGGCAGCGACGGCGCGTGGCTCTATCCGGTCTCCCTGCCGAGCGGCGGCAATGCGGTCATCCTTAAGACGCTTATTTCGAATGTCTGTGTAAACGATTGCCTTTATTGCCCTTACCGCTCTGCGGCCGATGTTCCGCGCGCCACGATCGATCCGCAGGCAATGGCACGCCTCTTCATGGACTACTGGGATCGCCGTAAGGTGTTCGGGCTCTTCCTTTCGAGCGGAGTGGTCGGCTCCCCCGACCGATCCATGGGGCTCCTCAACGATACCGCCTTCATCCTGCGCCGGAAGTTTCACTTTCGCGGGTATATCCACCTCAAGGTCATTCCCGGCGCTTCGAACGCGGCCATCGAGGAGACCCTGTCGCTCGCCAGCGCCGTTTCGATCAACATTGAAACGCCGGGAGAGCGGCACTGCCGGAGGCTCTCTTCGATGAAGCACTTCGAGACCGACATTATCCGGCCGCTGAAGCTGATCAGCTCCCTGACCGGCAGGGGGATGCCCCATGAGCGGATCAAGACCACCACGCAGTTTATCGTGGGAGCGTCGGACGAGACCGATCGGGAAATTATCACCTACACCACCGGACTCTACAGTCGCCTGCGGATGCATCGTGTCTACTTTTCCGCCTATCAGAGCAAGGACCTCGCCGCCGGCGCTGCCCCTGCCGGGCATCCGGATCCGGAACGCCCGGATGCAACCTTCATCCGGGAGCACCGGATCTATCAGGCGGATTTCCTCATCCGGAAATACAAGTTCGCAATGCAGGACTTCTTCTTCGATCGGGGCGGCTTCTTTTCGCTCGATGCCGACCCGAAACAGGTCTGGGCGGATCACCATCCGGAGGTTTTTCCGGTGCCGCTCAACTCCTCCGACAAGCTGATGCTCCTGCGGGTTCCGGGGCTCGGACCGCTCACCGCGGGAAGAATAACCAAGCTGCGCAAGGAGGGGGTTATTCGATCGTGGGAGAACATAGGGCTCTCCGGAAAACGGCTGGATACGGTCCGGAAGTACGCTGTCCTTTAGACGACGCTAAATTGTGGGCAACGGGCGACGGTAGCGGGCGTATTTCTGCCGGGCATAGCCAAGCTTTGCCGCCATGGACTGCACAAAGAGCCGATTGCGCATGAAGCTGAACGAGGGATCGAAATAGCAGTTGATGTGGCACCCCTCGCAGAAGGGGTAGCGACCCTGCATTCCGATGGCATTGTTCCGCTCCGGGGAGCGGAGCGCCTTTTCAAGGTTGCCGTCGAGACGAAGGAACTCCTGCCGATGATGAAAGCAGGGGAGCACGAGCCGGTTGTCGGGCATGATGACGATTGCAGCATCGACGGCCCGGCAGAGCGGAGAGGCTGCGCTGTTTCCCCCCCGCTTGCGGAGGGTAATGAGGGCTCGGTTGAGATAAACGCCATTATGCTTCGAAAATTTAATCGCTTGCGCATGAGTCTCGCTGCTCACCCGATCACCTCCTTCGAGGGTGAAAACCGGGTCCAGGATAACCATGAGCCGTTTTTCCCGGCCGAGCCTGATGACGCCATCGAGGGCGCCGATGTTTTCATCGGTATAGGTGAACAGCAGATCGGGAGTGAGCCGGTTTTGTATCGCGATGTCGATGCTGTCGAGTACCCGCCGAAACGATTGACCTCCCCGTATGGCGTCGTGAACCTCGGCGGTGTCGGCATCGAGGCTGAAGTGCAGGAGGTCGACCAGCCCGGCAAGTTCGCCCGCCCGCTGCGGGAAGAGCAGGCAGTTGGTCGTTACCGAGGTAATGTATCCCAGCCGCTTCGCCGTCTGCAGGAACTGCGGAAGCTCCCTGTTGAGCAGCGGTTCTCCGCCGGTAAAATCGACAAACCTGCATCCGGCCCGTCTCGCATCGGCAAGGTTCTTCGCGACATCCCGAAGCGATGCATCGGGAGGAGCCTCCTCCCGCCAGATATCGCAGAATGAGCACCGTGCATTGCATCGCAGAGTGACGTAATAGTGCAGGAGAAGGGGTTTCATCGGCCGATTACATCCTCCTCCCTTTCCATACAATGCCGCGCCCCGAAATCAGGGCGGCGGGAAGGAGCAGGGTTTCGAGCAGGAGCATGGGGAAGAACGCCGGAAACAGCAGGCCGTTCAGCCGGGACCCGGTTTTTCGGAATGCAAGCGTGATGAAGAGCCAGGTTGCGAGGAAATTACCCGCCGCAAGGAGGGAAACGGGGAGAGGAACCAATCCGGCGGCGGCGCCCAGGCAGGCAAGGTTCTGGCAGGCCAGAGCGACGGCAAAAACGGTCAGGTTGGAGCGACTGCCGAATCCGCCCTTCGCCCATCGGAGAAGCTGGTCGGCGTATCGGTTCAGGCTGTCGCAGGGGAGCGTGATCGCCTGCGGGATAAAAGGCGTGGCGGCGGCAACCGGGCACCCGTTTTTTTTCAGTGCCAGGAGCAGAGCCCGGTCCTCAACCATGGAGTAGCCGATGGCATCGAATCCTCCGCACTCTTCATAGGCTTTTTTCGAGAGCAGGAGATTGTTTCCCATGCAGGAGCCGTTTATCCCGGCCCGGTGAAGCCCGTACGCTACCGCGAAGAGCGCATCGAGCTGAAAGGCCTGGAGCCAGCCGAAAACCGGATTTCCCGGAAGCCGCTCCATGCCGGTATGCCCGAATATGAGCTTTGCCCCTCCCTCCGTTGCCGCCAGAAGCGATTGGAGCCAACCCGGCGAAAGGAACATATCCGCATCGGTCAGGGCGACCCATTCGAAGGAGGCGGAACGGATGCCGAGATCGAGCGCCTGCTGCTTGCTCGACAGTTTGCGGCCCGGGGAGTACGCGGAATCGATGACCTTGAAGGGAAAGCTCTGCGTCAGCCCGGCAATTACCTCTTGATAATTATCGGTGGAACAATCGTTTACAAGAATTACCTCATACGGACCATCATAGCGCTGGGAGGCGAGGGACGCGAGGAGGTTTTCGAGGTTGCGTGCCTCGTTTTTGAACGGAATGACGATCGAGACGCCGGGCATCCGGCTCAAGTTTCCGGAAGGCCGGACCGGGGAGGCTTTTGCAACTCCATGGAGGAGGAGCGCCATGCTGCCCGAGTAGAAGAGGAGTATCGCGATAGCCGGAAAGATCATGATGGTAAAAAATAGCTGGATGCAGCGTGACGGTTATGCAGATTATTTATTTTCCTGCTCGGAGCGCAGGATCGCTTCGGCGGGAGGCGTCGGCCTGGAGATGAACTGAATGCGGAGAGATAATGATTAAAGGGATCGGTACCGACATCGTCGCCGTCGGCCGTATCGGCGAAATGATCGGCAAATACGGTGATCATTTCCTCCGGAAAATTTTCACCGATGCCGAAATCGACTACTGCAACGCCAGGGCGGATCCTGCGGCCCATTTCGCCGGTCGATGGGCGGCCAAGGAGGCATTCTACAAGGCGCTTCCGGCATCGTGCCAGCGGGTATCTTCATGGAAGAGCGTGCAGGTAACGGCCCCCCCGGGCGGTCGACCGGTGATAGAGGTCGGCGACGCCAGGCTTCGGGAGCGGATAGCCGATGAGGCGATCACCACTTTCCATCTTTCGATAAGTCACGAAAAAGAGTATTGTGTCGGATTCGTTACCGCGGAGTGACGAAGAGCCGATCTTGACATTGTTCGCCCTATGGGTTATTTTAAAATTGTTGCTCTATCAGGTCGATTATCCGCATCTGAACTCACGAAGGCAGGGGTTCCATGAAACGTCACGACTATCGGTTGAAGGCAGGGGTTGTTCTTGCACTCTTTTGTTCCATGGCTCCGGTTGGAGCCCAGACGGCGGCTCCCGGATCCACGGTCGCCCCGCTGGTGACGCCTGTGCCCGCCGCTCCGGCGAATCCGGTCGCGATGCCGAAAAAAAATGCCGTGGTAACGTCCGATAACGACGCCCAGAACACCTCCATCGAAGGGATCCAGATTTCGCATGAGCCCGGCAACAAGGCCGATGAGGTCATTGTCAGCGGGTACTTTATTTTCAAAGAGAAGCCGGCCAGCTACTTTTATGAGGTCAAACAGCTGGAGAAAAAAATCGTTTTCGAGTTCAACGATACCAAAACGCCCGCTGTGCCCATCCCGTCGGTAACCGAGCCGCCCATTCAAAAATTCACCGTCGAGCAGCGAAGAATAGACGTCAACAAAGATGTCAAGGGGCTCACGCCGGAATTTCACAATCAGGTCCGGGTCACGCTGTTCCTCGACAATATCCCGGATATTCATGTGAACGACCAGGCGAATGTCATTCTGTTCTCCTACAAGTGGACCACCAACCTGCAGAAGATCGACAAGTATGTCCTCAAGCCGGGTTCCAAAGGGTGGATCAAGTATGCCGCCGGCGGCGTGGCCGTTGCCGGGATCGGCGCGGCGTTTGCGTTGAAGGGCGGGTCCTCGACCAGCGGAAGTGCAATATCCACTTCCGATCTTCCCCAGCACAGCAAATAGGGGCGCCTCGGGTCCGCCTCCGGGCAGCGCCTCCCGAAAGTTTAATCGGTAGTGCGGCCCGGTCGTCGGCTGAAATGACCGGAATCGTTTCCTCCCGTGGATCGCCCGTGTTTCAAATTTATCGGCGGATAGTCCACGCCGTGCACCCGGTCCTTCAATTCCGCCGCGAAATACTATTTTTAGCACTTACCGGTTCCCGAAACTTCAACTTTCATGCCGATGGCCGGGATGAGCATGTCCGAAAAAGAATACAACTTTACCATTCACATAAAGGTTCAGGCGAGAAAATTCTGGAAAGTCTATGTGCCCTGGGCAATCGGTATTTCCCTCGGGGCGATGCTCCTGGCGCTCACGCTCGTGGATGTGGTGATCATGCCGGGGATCGTTGGCATGGAGCGGGGAACGGTCAAGGTGCCGCCCGTGCACGGACTATCCCTCGAAGAGGGGCGTGAAAAACTTTTCGGCGTCGGTCTCCTGACCGAAATAAAGTCGCGGGAATACGATAGCCGGGTTCCGGACAGCGTTATCATCAGCCAGACTCCCGAGGAGGGTGCCAAAGTCAAGAAAGGCCGGCGCATCCTCGTCGTGGTCAGCAGGGGCATGGAGTCGGCTGCCGTTCCTGAGGTGCAATCCCTGACCGAACGGCAGGCAAAAACCGAACTGCGTAAAGCAGGGTTCACTTCCGGTGACGTCAGGCGGGAGTTTAACGATAAGGTCGCCGCGGACAAGGTCATCGGTGCCGACCCGGCCAGCGGTACGATGGTATCGCGCGAAGTGAGGGTCGACCTGATCGTTTCCAGAGGTTCCCGGGCGACGAGCGTTGAAATGCCCAACATCGTGGGCGAGCCGCTCGACGATGCCCGGAAGAAAATCGAGGAGAGCGGCCTGCGGGTTGGAACGGTCACCTATAAGAGCGCCCCCTCCCTGTCGCCCGGCATCGTTATCTCGCAATCGATCTCGCCGGGAGAGAAAATTCCGCTCGAATCGTCCGTCGAAGTTACGGTTTCAAAGCCGGAGTGAGGCGGAGAGCGGCTCCCCTCGTCCCGCACCGGGAGCCGCTTCGATCGCATGAATAACCGCAGTGTGAAAGCGAGCGCATGAAACCTTACCATCGCGATTTCCGATTGCTGTTTTGTTCCCTGTTCCTGCTCACCGGACTCTGTACTCCCCCGGGATTGCATCCGGGCGCATCATCCGGGAAAGCGACTGCCGGGACGGCGGCCCGTGACCAGGCCGAAGAGCTCTACATCATGGCGCTTGACCGGGAACACCGCGGCCAGGATCGGGAGGCGTTCTCGCTGTTTAAAAAAGCGCTCGATCTCGATCCCGCCTCGCACCTTTTGCGGAGAATTGTGGCGAGGAAATATGCCGAGAACGGCCGCCTGGAGCAGGCGCTGGCCGTTCTGAAGGGGAGGGGGAAACATCCCGATCTCTCGCCCGATGAAAAAAGACTCGCCGCCACCATTTATATCGCCCTCGGCGACACCGCCGCTACCATCGGATCGCTTGCAGGCATCCCGAAGAAAGAGCTGTCCGACTACTACAGCCTGGGGGCTCTTTACGAGTCGCGAGGGAGGCTCGATACGGCGCTGGGCTACTATTTTCAGGTTTACGACCGGGGCGAATCGCCGGTCGGCATGGGGCTGAAAATAATCCAGATTCAGATGGCGCTTCGCCGGTTTGCCGCCGCCGACAGCTTCATCGGCGCAATGCAATCCCGGTATGGGGAGAAGCCCGACTTTTACAACCTGCATGGGCTCAATGCGCTGGGCAGGCGCGATACCGCCGCCGCCCTCGTTTATTTCCAGAAAGCCGCGTCCGTCGATTCGACCTATGAGGATGGTGCCCGCAATGCCGCACAGGTCTACCTCCAGAGAAATGACTATGCCGCAGCCGCGGCAGCCTACGAATATCTCTGCCGCATCTCGGTTCAGCATAAGGACGCCTATACCCGCGGGCTTGCGATCGTCTACTTTTACGAAAAACGCTATGGGCAGGCGATACCGCTCCTGACCTCCCTGCTTGGTAAGTACATCGACGATCCGGAAATTCATTTCTTCCTCGGATGCGCCTATGCCGCGCTCGAGAAGCCGGACGAGGCCCATTTCGAATTTGAAAAGGCACTGGCCCTCAAGCCCGATTACTTCGATGCATGGGAACATCTGTACTTTCTGGCCATGCATGAAAAGGATCTCGATGCCGCTCTCAACGTCGCGCGTCGTTTTTCGACCAAATTTCCCGGCTACCCCGGAGCATGGCGGCTTCTGGGGTCCTGCCTGAGCATGCGCAAGGAGTACCCCGCGGCCCGGATCGCCTTTTCCCGGGCGGTTGCACTGGACAGCGCCGATGCGTCTGCATGGTTCGATCTCGGGAGCTGCTATGAACGGAGCAACGATATTCCCCGCGCCGCCGCGGCTTTCAAAAAGGTCCTGAAGCTCCAGCCCGGCGACCCGGCAGCCTCGAATTATCTCGGCTATATGTGGGCGGACAGGGGCATGCGGCTCGACAGCGCCAGGCGTCTGCTGGAATCGGCTCTTGCCAGGGAACCTGAAAACGGCGCCTACCTCGATTCCTATGGGTGGATTCTTTTCAAAATGGGAGACACCGAAAAGGCCTTCGATTATATCGGCAAGGCCCTGGCGCGGATTCCTAACGATCCGGAGGTCTTCGAGCATTTCGCGGATATTCTGTCCGTACGGGGAGATAGGGCGGGCGCCCGGAAGGCCTATGCAAAGTGTCTCGAATACAATCCCGACGACCAGGATCGCATCAGGCAGAAAATTCTTCGGCTTGATGCGATGATGCACGGCAAGGTCCCGCAGTAGCCGCATGTCCTCTCCGACAAGACTCCTCCGGCGGATGACCGTTGCGGCACTGGTGCTGCTCGACTGCATCGCGCCTCCGCCGCCCCGGAATGCGACGGCTTCCATTGTCGGTCAACTGTTCCCTGCCCCGAAACCGGAGCGGTACCTGGCCTTCGGAGAGGCGACCCTGTCCATAAACGGTGAAAACCATGCATGCGGCATCGAGGTCAAATCAAATGCCGATACCTTTACCGCGGACTTCTACGGGCCGCTGGGGATCAGGGTCGGGTCGATCCGCGCCGCATCCGGCCGCGGCCTGTTTCGATTCGGCGAAGAAGCGGATCAATTCGATCTTTCAGAGCCGGTCATGGTGCCGTCGCTGGGCATGAACCGCTTATTGACTTATGGCGACATGCTCCAGGTACTTGCGGGCCGCGTTCCCCCGAGGTATGAGGATCCGCTGGAAAAACCCGCCGATTCCACCTTTGGAAATAACGCTGCAATAACATCATTGTGGAAAACGGATTCTATGGAGTTTTCCGTCCGGATTGAGAGGCGCTCGGCCGCAGTTTCCGAGGTGAACGTACTGTATAAAGATCGCGATGCGGGAAGGGAGTCGGTCAGGATGAGCGCCATGAAGGATGGCCGGGCACGGAAAATCGAAGTTCGCAACGATGACGGGAACTATTTTTCGATATCCTATTCACGAGTGAAGCGGTACTGATTTGAACCGCATGAAGGCGATGAAAAACCACCACAGAAGTTACGGATTAATTCTCTGCGCAACCCTCCTCGTTACTCAGGGTGTTGTCCGGGCTCAATCTTCGGAGGCGGGAACCTCCCCTTTTACCTTCATGGAGCTGCGGTACGATGCCCGCTCGATCGCCCTCGCCGGTGCAAGCGCCGCGCTGCCTGGTGACGGCTACGGCGTATTCTCGAACCCGGCAACCATCGCCTGTCTGACCGGCCCGCAGGCGGTTGTCGGCTACCGGTCGGTCGGTTCCGGCGTTTACGGCATTCCCATCGCCTACCTTCTTCCGGAGAGTGAGAAGGGGGTCTTCGGCATCAGCGTCTGCGGACTGACAAGCGGCAATATCGCCGCAACCGATATCGGTACCGACGGTGGGCCGGTATACACCGGCGGCAATGCGTATCTCGACGATTACAACCTGACGCTCTCCTGGGCAAAAAAAATCGGCGAAATCTTCAGCGCCGGAGTCAACGCCAAGGGGATTTACGAATACTATAAAAACGACGGCATCGACGACAACTCGACCCTGGGCATTGCGTTCGATGCCGGTTGCCAGGCCAGGTTCATGAACTCACGGCTCATCTACGGGTTTGT
>CAZYYB010000016.1:0-6998 GCA_964651515.1 uncultured Fibrobacteraceae bacterium | reverse complement strand
CAACCTCGGCGCCGTGCTGAGCGGTTACGACAAAGGGTACCCTCTCCCGGCCGAACTCGCCTCCGGGGTCTCCTATGTTCCCGCCGCAATTCCCGCTGCACGTTTTATGATCGATCTGGACAAAAAGCGGGACGACGAGTTGACCTTCGACCCGGGCTGCGAATGGGAGATCCTAAGGAACCAGCTCTTCGTACGCGGCGGTTACAGCTTCAGCTGGAGCGATGTACAGGCGCTTAAAGACTACCTTGCCGGCAATGCGGTCGAGGATTATACCCGGAACAATATGACCGGATTCTGCTGCGGCGCGGGGCTCAAGACCGAAATTGCGGAGCGAAAGGTGTCTTTCGACGCGGCGGTGGAATTTCTCACGCTGGCCCTTCCGCCGAACATCAGCCTCAGTATGCTGGTCGACCTGTAACCGGAGCCGCTTACCGATCAAAGGCCGGCGGCCGACCGAAGGGAATGCCGGCACTCTTTTTCCCGCCGGTTATATATCCTGCACCAGTTTCTTCAGCCCCGCCTTTTCAAACGATACCAGGACGCTGCTCGGGGTACCGCTGTCTTTGCTTACCACGAGACCGGCTTCCTTGAATTTCTTATGGAAGAGGCGTTCTCCAATGAGGAAATGGTCATGGGGCGAATAATCGCGGGTCTCATCGGGGCCATTTGATTTCGCCTGCTCCAGCAAGTCGTTGCCCGAAAAGCAGGCGGTCTTGAAGCATTTCGTGCAGTAGTATTCAAAAGTGGCATTTTTATCGATCGTTCTGCCGTTACCGGCGATGCTTCGTTCGAGTTGGTTCGTTGTAATTTTCCCGCATGAACGGCAAAAAACCTCAAGCGTTTCAGCCGGAATAAATGGCGCTGACATCGTAACTCCTCGTGAATTAGTAAGAATCGGACTCTGCTGAAAGCGAATCTAACAATTGGCGCCGGAAAAATCAACAATTAAATTCTTCAAACTCACTTTTTCCCGCCTTTCGGCCGGCAAATGAACGATTTTTTCTCGGGAGCACCGCCGAAGGGTGCCGTTCGCACCCGGCAGCCTCCGGGCGTGGTGCGAAACGTAATTTCTTGAACGCCCTGTTAATCGGACCGTAAAAAAGGTGATTCGATGAAAATTGTCTTCATGGGCTCGGCCGAGTTCGGCATTCCCGCCTTAGAGGCACTGCTCGGGGAGCATGCAATAGTCGGCATCGTTACGACTCCGCCGCGACCGAAGGGCAGGGGACGGGCGATTGCGTCCTCTCCGGTTGCATCCTTTGCGCTGTCCAGGGGCATCGGTCCGATTTTCACCCCCGACGACCTGAAAAACCCGTCCTTTCGCGATGAACTCGCCGCCTGCGGGGCCGACCTCTTCGTCGTGGTGGCCTTCCGCATACTCCCGAGGCAGCTTTTCTCCCTGCCGCCGCTCGGCACCATCAATATTCATGCATCACTGCTGCCGAAATACCGCGGCCCTGCGCCGATCCAGCGCGCAATCGAGGCCGGAGAGACCGAAACCGGGGTAACGATATTTCGCATCGATGAAGGGGTCGATACGGGCATGGTCCTGCTTCAAAAGCGGACGCCTATCGGGCCGGAGGAGACCGCGGAGCAACTGTATGGGAGGCTGAGCGCACTCGGCGCCGGAGCGCTCATGGAAACGCTCGGCCGGCTCGATGCCCGTACCGAACTGCCGATCGGCCAGGACCACTCGGCCGCGAGCCGGGCGCCGAAACTATCCAGGGAAGAAGCGGCAATCGACTGGCATACCCCGTCGCAGGTTATTTTTAACAAAATAAGGGCCTTTAAACCCTTCCCCGGAACCTTCGCCCTCTTCGGGGGGGACCGACTCGGCATCGAAGCGGCCCGGTCGCTGACGGTCGGGGCGAATGCCGCGGAACCGGGAACGATTATTGCCGTGGGTAACGACTATTTCGATGTTCAGTGCCTGCAGGGACGCCTCCGCGTTCTTGCGGTGAAACCGGCGGGTCGCAAGCGCATGAGCGTGCATGATTTCCTGCTGGGAACCCGTTTGAGGGAAGGAATGACTCTATAGTGGATGCCCGCCAACTGGCAGTGCAGATTCTCAAGGCTTTCGACGGCAAAACTTCGAACTTCGATCAGATCGTCGACGGCACGCTCAACTCCGCGAGCATCGATCGGCGCGATAAGCGGTTCGTTTTTGAAATCGTCTACGGTATCCTGCGCTGGCGGATCAGGCTCGACTACCTGATCGACCGACTACTTTCGAACGACCGCCTGAGAACCAACGAATCTCTGCGGCGCGTCCTTCAGCTCGGGCTCTACCAGCTCCTGTTTCTCGACCGCGTTCCCCACCATGCCGCGGTATTCGAATCGGTACGGCTTGCCAAAAACATACCGGAAACGCGGGAGGTGGCCGGAGTCGTCAATGCGGTGCTCCGGCGCGTCATCACCGATCGCCGCGCCGGTCTGCCCGGGGAGATCAAGGATCAGACGGAGCGGCTCTCGATCGAATACGCCCATCCCAAATGGATGATCGACCGCTGGCTTGCGAACCTCGGGCTCGGGAACACGAGGAAGCTGCTCGCCTTCAACAATGAAAGGCCGGAAATTTACCTGCGCAGGAAGATCAGGGGGCTTTCGAAGCAGCAGTTCGAGGCTGAGACGCACTCCCTGTGCGATCCGGCAACCGGTTACCTGAATCTCTATTATCGGCTTAAAAAGAGCGTATCGCCGGACATGGTCGATGCGATCGAGCATGGATTCTGCAATGTGCAGGCGCCCTCATCGGGATGGGTGGTTGCGCTGGCCGATGCGGCGCGGGGGGAGAAGATCCTCGATGTCTGCGCGTCGCCCGGAGGAAAGACCGCGCTGCTTTCCGAACTGGTCGGCGAAACCGGCTCTCTTTGCGCCTGCGACGACCGGTGGTCGAGGATCCGCCTCTGTATCGATACCTTCGGTCGCCTGCAGTTGCCCAACATCTACACGCTCGTTGCCGACGGCAGGTTTCCGCCGTTTGCCGGGATTTTCGACAAGGTTCTTGTGGACGCTCCCTGCTCATCGACCGGCGTTTTGCACCGTCATCCCGATGCCCGTCTCATCCGGACGCCGGAGGATATTGAATCGCTGAGCGGCTTGCAGGCGGACATTCTTGACTCAGCAGCCACCCTCGTCGGCTCCGGCGGTACCATTATTTATTCCACCTGCTCACTCGAACCCGAAGAGAACCAGGTACAGATCGAGTCGTTTCTCCGGAGGCATCCCGACTTCAAACACATCGGCTGCCCGGAATCAATACCGGAAACCTTCATCGATCGGGATGGGTTCCTGGCCATTACCCCGTATACCCATGGGTTGGACGGCATGTTCGGTGCCCGCCTCAAAAGGGTGGGCGGCTGAGCACGAGCGAACGATTTGCCCTGAAACGGCATCGCCGTGTATTTTATTCCGGAGCGGTGCGGGTTTGGCGGAGGTCCCATGAAAGAGTCGACGGAGCGAACTGTCAAGGTCGGCTTCAGGCGCGATCCCAGGAAGATTTTCGACGAACTGGAAGCGATTACCGCGGATATGATGAGGCGGGGGTGGACGATGCAGGATGCCGTCGTCGAAGACGGACTGGGCAACATTCATCTTTTTTTCGAAAGAGAAGCGGACGCGGCGGAAGCCGCATCGCGCCGCGGGTACAGGGCGTTCCGGGAGGATGTTCATGAAGCATGAGATTAAGGATCTGGGTAATTTCAAGGTGATTCATATCTTCGGCAACATCGACAGCTCCGAAGGGACCAAGGTTCTCGATACTGAAATATCCCGTCTGATCCGTAAAGGAAACCACCATTTTGTCTTCAACCTGCGCAAGACCACCTTCCTCGACAGCGGGGGGATCAGTCTCTTCATTCACTGCCTCTGCGATGTGCAGGAGCACCAGGGATCCATCTTCATCATCGCCGAGGAAAACCAGGTGAGGCGCGTCCTGGAAATGGTCGGCATCAACCGTTTGATCAAGACCTATTACTCCGAAAAGGAGTTCAGCGATGCGCAGATCGACGGAAAGCCCTCGGAAGGAAAGGGGAGCGCCTCATAGGGGCGACTCCATTCCCCCTTCCCGCCCCTGCCCGATTCAGGCGCACTCCGCCGAACGTGATGAAGAGATACCCGGCCGCCTACATCATCAAAACATCGATGGCGCACAGGGCGGCCATGAGCATGAAAAACACCGCATAGGCTATGTCTTTAAAGTTAAATTCCATGGCATCCCCGCTCTTCACGGCCTGGAGTGAAACCGCACCGTTACGAGGTCGACCGAAAAAGATTCGATCGTTTCGGCATCGACAAGAAACGGCACGGTTCCATTCGGCTCAACGACGACATCGTTCCGGATCAATTTTCGTTCTTTCCCTTTTGTATGGTAGGTGATCGCGACGTTGCAGAGTACCGTGTCCTCCCGGTCTATCGACTGGAGGTAGTATTTGGTAATGTATCCCGATTCCACCAGCCGGTTTTTTTCCGTGCTTGTCCTGTACTCGAGGAATAAATAAGCGGTCGAGCCGTAGAGCTTCTTCCAGGATTCATCCCCGTTACCCTGACCATACCCGCAAAGGTATGCACACACTACCATCACCGCCATAAAGTGCGTTTTCATACGAGTTCACTTTTTTAAGAGTCATTGTACCCGGTATCCGCATGCATAAAGAGTTCCGAATGATCACTGCCTATTTACAATATTATAATAAAGCAAATAGCCTGCCATTTCATCAAGTCGGTTGAAGATAAATGCGGCCATGTTTATTACGGTTAACCCGGTACGATATGTCTCAAAAACCTCGGGAAAGATCGCCGGCCGGGCTCAATCGTCCGAATCCGGGTTATGCGCAACCGAAATTCTCAGGCCCCTGCCGGCGAGCCCGGTGCACTACAATACACTGGTGTATGGATTTGGGGCGGTCGGGGGGTGGTTGTGCCGGATGATTGTGGAGCCCCGGGCAGCAGCGGTGCCGGGGAACGGTTAAAGGCCGCTATGAACGGGAGCCGGGCCGCCGGATTCGGGGGAGAGGCGGCCCTACCTGCCGCCCGCGGCCGGGCACATGAGCAACCCGTCGGGGGTTTTGATTATCGCAAGCGTCCTGAATGCGGGAATCAGGGCGCTGCCGTTTACGGCACGATCGGAATAGAGAAGTTTTCCGTCGAGCGAATAGACCGAAACCGGGCCGTTGCCGACACCGGTCAGCCGGAATCCCGCAGCGGCGCGCGTCACCGCGATGCGGCCGCACAAAATCTTTCCGCCGGTGAAAGGACGTGTTGCGGTGACGGCGGTCAGGTGCAGGTCGGCAAAACTGAAATACTGCTGCCAGTCGAAAAGCTCCAGGTCGTGGATGCCGGGCCGCAGCGAATACCCGAGCATTCCCGTTACGACGGAAGTATTGACAGAGGGCCAGACAGTCACCGGCATGCCGACAAGTCCGAAGAGGTGGTACACCGTATCGGCGGCAAGCAGGGAAAGAAATTCGCCCTCCGGGTCGGAGCTCGAATCTCCCCAGGCGGTGGAGGAAAAAAGCGGCCTCGGGGCGATCAGTGAAGCAAGCTCGTGCTGGTCGAAGGGAAGGGCCGGCGTGTTCGTGACATACTGTTTGAAATTAGTACAGAACCAGCTGGGATTGCAGATGGCCAGATGGGTGAGATTTTCGCCGTATTGCCGCTTAGAAAGAGCAATTCCCCCCTTTCCGGAGGCATCGCCGATGACCATGGCGAAGCGTGGGTCCGTTGCGCCCGCCCAGACCGCAGCCTTCCCCAGGCGCGACCAGCCCATGACCGCGACGCGGCGTGCATCGACCAGCGTGTCCGTTTCCAGGAAATCGAGCGCCCGTGAGTACGCCCATGCCCAGGCGCCGATCGTGCAAAAGTTGTCCCCGCTGTCCTGCAAGGCGGGGTACAGGGCATAAATGCCCTGCTTGAAGTACGTGCTGTTCATCACCGTCAACGTGTCGGGGTCGATATCCCCCTTGTAAAAGGTTGCCAGGCCGTAGCCGTGCTTGAGAATGGTGTCCAGGGGCCATTGGCTTGCGTTGATTCCCCTGCAGGAAGCGGTGGCCAGGTTATTCTTTACACACGCGAGGCCGACCCCGGCGAAGCTGATACCATACCCGTTGGTCGCCACATAATTCGTATTTATCCGGATGCCGGTATCCGCGTTGATCGCCTGGTTGCCCCAGAAGTTGCCGCCCAGGAATATCGGCACCGGACGGGGGACCGAATTCGGGATGTAAATAAGCAGGTCCATCTTCGGGCCCGAGGCGGTGCCGTTGAAATAGATGGTCACCTGCTGCCGGGTTGCGATGCCGCCGAGCGCATTTGGGGTGTTGTCATAGACGCTCCAGGTCATCGTTGCCGGTTTTCCCGGAGCCACGCCGTACATCTGGCTGGTAAAAAGCTGAAGAATCTGCGGCCGGCGGGCCGATTGCCACGTGGCGACGGAGGTGACCCTGGTGACGCCGTCGGCCATGGTCAGCGGATCGGGCAGGGTATAGGCGGGAATCTTCGACGTATCGTAGTTATAGGCAGGGTAGGAGCAGGCCGCCTGCCCTGCCGCGTGCAGCAGCAGGACGGAAATGATGCTGAACAGGACTCTCGGTCTGCTCTGGATTCTCCGACAGGGATGTACGAGCCGTTTCATTTAAAGCCTCCCTGGGCCGCCCGGCGGGCGTCAGCGTAATGGGTAAGCGCTTTTTAACGTCGATAATATAAATCGACCGGCGGAATAGTGGTATTAATAATGAATTCACCATCAAAATCCCGAGCGGCGTCAGGCTTGAAAATCGCGTTTTCCGGTGCGGCCCGCCTTCTCTCCGAGGCTTGCCGTCATTGGCCCCTTCGGTGTGGTCCTCGTGGTCCACTGCGTCGGGCTTCCTGCATTCTGGAGAGGGATCCAAACAGGGGAACACCTCCAGGATTCATTTCTAAATTTTTCACGCCATGGCCATGAATTGAGAAAGGTCCCAAATTCTGATGGGTGGCAAAAGCCGTGTTTCGGTGGTGCTCTC
>CAZYYB010000015.1:0-44624 GCA_964651515.1 uncultured Fibrobacteraceae bacterium | reverse complement strand
AAATTGCGCGGCCGGCCGAGAAGCTTCGGATTGTCCGACAGTGAGAGCGGGGTCTTGGCGATACAGACCGGGAAGCGGCCGTAGCCGTGTTTTTCGATGACCCCGAGCTCGTTGCGGGCGGGGGTGTCGAAATCCACCCCATCAGCGCCGTACATTTGTTTTGCCACCGCTTCGATTTTTTTGTCGACCGGGGCGGCAAGATCGTAGAGGAAGTTCAGCTTCCTTTTCCCGTTCCCCGCTATTGAACCGGTGACCGCTTCGGCAAGATCGGCGGCTCCCTCGCCGCCCTTTTCATAGTTTTCGGCAACCACTGCGGCGATGCCCCTCTTCTCGCAGAATCGGATGACCGCATTGAGGTCGCGGGGGCGGTCGCCGGTAAACTTATTTATTGCAACGACCGGGTCAAGCCCGAAAGCCCGGATATTTTCGATATGTTTCGCCAGGTTGCCGAGCCCGCCGTTTTCGGTGAACCCGCCATGGTACGCGATGGCCTTGCATGTCGCGACGATGACGGTTGCCGCTGGCCGCAGTCCGGTGGCGCGGCACTTGATCTGGAAAAATTTTTCGGCACCGAGGTCGGTGCCGAACCCGGCCTCGGTCACCACGTAATCGCTCAGCGAGAGTGCGGTCCGGGTTGCGATGGCGGTGCTGGTCCCCTGGGCGATGTTTGCGAAGGGACCGCCGTGCACGAAGGCCGGGGTTCCCTCAAGCGTCTGGACGATGTTCGGGTTGATGGCGTCGCGCAGCAGCACCTGCATGGCGCCGACGGCATCGATATCGCCGGGCCGGATCGGTTCGCCCTTCGCCGTATAGGCGATCACCATTCTTCCGAGCCGCTCCCCGAGATCGTGAAAGTCGGCGGCAAGGCAGAGAATCGCCATTACCTCGCAGGCGGGTGTAATATAAAATCCGTCCATCCGCGGGACCCCGTGTTTGACCCCGCCCAGGCCGATGAAGATCTCGCGCAGCGACCGATCGTTCAGGTCGATCACCCGGCGAAGCACGATCCTGCGCGGATCGATCCGGAGATCGTTTCCATGTTGCAGATGGTTGTCGAGCATGGCGGCCAGAAGGTTGTTCGCCTTTTCGACCGAGTACATATCGCCGACGAAATGCAGATTGATTGCCTCGGAAGGGCAAACCTTCGAGCGTCCGGCGCCGGTGCCGCCCCCTTTGATGCCGAAGTAGGGACCGAGCGACGGTTCGCGAAGGCAGATGGAGGTTTTAAGCCCGGAGCGGCGCAGCGCGTCGCCCAGGCCGATAGTTGTCGTGGTCTTTCCCTCACCCTGGGGAGTTGGGGACATGGCGGTGACCAGAATGAGTTTTCCCCGGACCGCGGATTTGACCGGAACGGTCGGGTGGACCGGGACTTTTGCAATATAATGGCCGTGGGGAAGGATCGTATCGGGCTCGAGCCCAAGTTCGCGGGCAACTTCCTGGATACGTCGCGGAGGGTCATCGCTTCGATGCGACTCGGAATGATCCATGGTCTGCCTGTCCTCCCGGTTTCGTCATGGTGAGCGTGCCTGCGGCGGGGCAGGATAAGGAGAATTTAAAAAATAATTGACGCTCCCGCCGGTTCGGCCTCCGGGCGAACCTTTTTCAGGCCCCGCCAAAATGAACCTTTCGGGAAGAGGTTGACGAAAATTATTTTAAAAGGTTTCATCCACCATACCGCCCGGCCATGTTCTCATGCGGCATCGCGACGGATCATGGAGAGGGGCGGTTTACTACCCGATATGAAAACCATATGCATAAAAATCGGCGGGGCGACCATCGACGCCCCCGGCCTGCTCCGGGAGCTGAGCAAAAGCGTCGCCGGGCTCACCTCCGGAGAGAGGTCCGGTACGTTTCCGGTCATTGTTCACGGCGGGGGGAAAGATATCACCCGTCTGCTCGACTCACTGAATAGGAAATTCGCCTGGGTGGAAGGAATGCGGGTGACGGATGCCGAAACCGTGGCGCTGGTCGAGATGGTACTCTCGGGCGCGGTGAACAAGCGCATCGTGAACGCGCTGCAGACCGAGGGCGTTACGGCGGTCGGGATCAGCGGGGTCGACGGCAACCTCTTCGAGGCGTCGAAACTGCTCATGTCCGGGAGGGATATCGGCTTCGTCGGGACCATCGACCGGGTCTCGTGCGGCATCATCGACCTGTTCCGGGAGAGGGGCATTGTTCCGGTGGTATCGCCCATCTCGCGCGACGCGCCGGGGAACACGTATAATGTCAATGCCGATCTTGCCGCCTCGGAGCTTGCCATGGCGATACGTGCCGACGACCTGGTCTTCGTCTCCGATGTCGCCGGAGTCCGGATCGACGGAGCGGTCCAGGCGGTGATACGGATCGGCGAAATCGAAGGGCTCATCGCATCGGGCCAGGTCACCGGAGGCATGGTTCCCAAGCTGCGGTCCGCGGCGGAAGCCGTGCGCCGGGGCGTGGGCCGGGTGCATATCTGCGGGTGGGGAGGGGTGGAAACGCTGGAGCGGGAATTGTCGGGTGACGGGTCCGGGGGAACGGTGATAAAGGAGTAAGTCAAAGGAGAAAGTAAAAATATAATGCCAAGGGGGGAGGGCGCCCATTTTGCCCAACAGGCAAAATGGACGGATTATTATAGTTTCAATTGCACCAGCCCCCTCGCTGCTGCAAAAAAATATATAAATCAACTGTAGGGGCTCAATAATTTGAGCCCTGTTGAAGAGCAGGAGATCCCCTATCCCCCTTATAAAGGGGGCGGCGAAGCCGGGGAATCGCCTTAAAAGCCGCCTTCGGCTGGAATGCCGGAACCTTTAACCTGTTATGTACGGAAAACCCTATGACCGACTTCGACTACAACAGCCTTTTCGTCAATACCTTTTCCCGGTCCGGCCCGCCTATGGTCAAAGGGAGGGGCATGTATCTATTCGATGCATCCGGGAAGAAGTTCCTCGATTTCGGGGCCGGGATCGCGGTGAGCGCCCTCGGGCACGCCGACTCGCTTATAGTCAAGGAACTGAAGAAGCAGGGATCGAACCTCCTGCACGTCTCGAACCTGTACATAACGCCTTCGCAGATCGAACTTGCGCGGCTCCTGGTCGAGCACAGCTTCGGCGACCGGGTTTTCTTCTGCAACAGCGGAACCGAGGCCAACGAGGCGGCGATAAAATTTGCCCGGAAGCAGGCGCGGCACTATTCAAAGGAAAAATACCATATACTTTCCTTTTACGATTGTTTCCACGGCCGGACCTACGGCGCCCTCTCCGCCACCCCCCGGGAGCACTACCACCAGGGGTTCGAGCCCATGGTGCCCGGGTTTCACTATGCGCCGTTCAACGACCTGCCCGCCACGCTCAAACTCCTGAAGCGGCACGAGTTCGCCGCCATCATCCTGGAGCCGCTCCAGGCCGAAGGCGGCGTCAATGTCATCGATCCGGAGTTTCTCCTGAAGCTGCGGGAGTATGCCGACAAGGAGCATATCTGCCTGATCTTCGACGAGGTGCAGTGCGGCATGGGGCGGACCGGCCGGCTCTGGTGCTACGAGAGGTTCGGCGTCGAGCCCGATATCATGACGCTCGCCAAGCCCATCGGCGGCGGCCTTCCACTCGGCGCGGTCGTGTGCCGTAACGGCGTGGTCGAGGGGGTAAAGCCCGGCGATCACGGGACCACCTTCGGCGGCAATCCGCTGGCCTGTGCGCTCGGGTGCGTGGTGTTCGGGGAGATTACAAAAAAGAGTTTTCTCAGGAGTGTGCGGGAGACGGGGAGCTATCTTGCGAAACGGCTGAAGGCGCTGAAGAATGCGTTCCCGGTTATCGACGAAGTCCGGGGACTGGGGCTTCTGGTGGGGGTGCGGACGACGTCCGATCCCGGGCCGATCATCGCGGCATGCCGGGAGCTCGGGCTGCTCCTCATCAAGGCGGAGCATAACACCATCCGCTTCATGCCGCCGCTTATCGCCGTGCGGGAGGATGTCGACCGGGCGATGAAGATCTTTGAAACGGCGTTGTCGCGGGAATACCACAAGGAAAAACCAAGAAAGGCGTAACAATGGACAAGGTGGTTCTGCTGTATTCGGGCGGGCTCGATACCTCGATCATGATTCCCTGGCTTAAGGAGAATTATCACTGCGAGGTCATCGCCATGTGCGCCGACCTCGGGCAGAAGGACGAGCTCACCGGCCTCAGGG
Source organism: uncultured Fibrobacteraceae bacterium (assembly GCA_964651515.1). GTDB lineage: Bacteria > Fibrobacterota > Chitinivibrionia > Chitinivibrionales > Chitinispirillaceae > BOG-1184. The sequence continues at coordinate 40,465 of CAZYYB010000015.1, read as the reverse complement.
AAAAAGCGATAAAGACCGGCGCTTCCAAACTCTACATCGAGGACCTGCGCGAAGAGTTCATTACCGATTTTATCTACCCGACCCTGCGGGCCGGCGCTGTTTACGAGGGGTCGTACCTTCTCGGCACGAGCTTTGCGCGCCCGCTCATTGCGAAGCGCGCCGTGGAGATTGCGCACAAGGAAAAGGCCGTCGCCGTGGCGCATGGGGCAACCGGCAAGGGAAACGATCAGGTGCGGTTCGAGCTCACGGTCATGGCGCTCGACCCTGATCTCGGGATAATCGCGCCCTGGAAAGACCCGCTCTGGAAGCTTCGATCCCGCGAAGACTGCATCGCCTATGCGGAAAAGCATCATGTTCCGATAAGCCAGTCCAAGAAAAGGATCTACTCCGAAGACCGGAATATCTGGCACATCAGTCACGAGGGCGGCGTGCTCGAAAGCCCGGGCACCGAGCCGCCCGCCGATGTCTATACGCTCTCCGCCACGCTGGAGGCGGCCCCGGATCGGCCCGACTATGTTGAAGTGACTTTTGTGAAGGGCATTCCCGTCGCGGTCGACGGCCGCAAGCTCTCCCCGATCGAGCTCCTGGAAACGCTCAATGCGGCCGGCGCAAAGCATGCCGTCGGCCACGTCGACATGGTTGAAAACCGGCTGGTCGGCATCAAATCGCGCGGGGTCTACGAGACCCCCGGCGGCACGATCCTTTACGCGGCGCATCGCGAGATCGAACGCCTCGTTCTCGATCGCGACACCATGCATTTCAAGGAATCGCTCGCCATCCGGTATGCCGAGCTGGTCTACAACGGGCAGTGGTATGCGACCCTGCGCGAGGCGCTCGACGCCTTCGTTGCGCGCACCCAGGAGAACGTCAGCGGGACCGCCAGGCTGAAGCTTTACAAGGGGAACGTCGTCCCCGCCGGGGCGGGCGCGGAAAAGTCGCTCTACCTCGAAGACCTGGCGTCATTTACCGATACGCAGCTGTACGACCAGAAGGATGCGGTCGGCTTCATACGGCTGTTCGGCCTGCCGCTGAAGGTCGCGGGAATGGTTTCGCGGAAAAAAAAGCCGGTCTGAATTCGGATAGCCAGGCGGACGATTCCCGGCCCGGCATCGGAGCGGTTTCGCACCTACCCCGGCGAAACCGCTCCGACGTACCGGACGGGCGATGGTCGGTATTTCGTACCTGTTCATTGCAAGACGGCGGGATCATCCTTCACACACACTCTCACGCATGAAAGGGCGGCGGGAACACTCCCGCTTACCGGGAACTATGAAACATGATTCGATTGCGGCGATAATTGTCGCCGGCGGCGCCGGGGCAAGGCTCGGCAGTTCGACGCCCAAGGGGTTTGTCGCGCTCGGCGACAAACCGCTCTTTCTTCACTCGCTCGAAGTGCTCCTTCATCACGGGGCGATCCGGGAGGCCCTTCTCGTCATCCCGGCCGGATTTGAATCCTATGCGCGGATTATCCTGCGCGAAGCGGGATGCACGCCGCGGGTCTCGATTATCGTTGGCGGTAAAGAACGGTGGCAGTCGGTGCAGAACGGGGTCAACGCGACCTCGGCGCACTGGGTGCTCGTCCACGATGCCGCCCGCCCGTTTGTCACCAATGCGGTCATCGACGCCGTCCTCGCAAAACGCGCGGGCTTCGACTGCGTGATCACGGCGACCCCGGAGGTCGACACCATCAGGATGCACGCCGGGGACCTTGCCGGCGAGGTCATCGACCGTTCGAAGCTGGTCAGGATCGGGACCCCGCAGCTTTTCAAACGATCGGCGCTGCTTGAAGCCTTCAAAATTCCCTCCGATCTCGCCACCCCGCCGACCGATGAAGCGGTTCTCATGCAGCGCATGGGGATCCCGGTAGGAATAGCGAGCGGCGACCCGGCGAACTTCAAAATCACGACCCCGACCGATTTTGCCATTGCGGAGGCGTTCCTTGCGCACCGTCGCACGATGTGACTGGGCGGGCAGCGATCCGCTCTACCTCGCGTACCATGACAAGGAGTGGGGCGTGCCGGTCCACGACGACCGCAGGCACTTCGAAATGCTGACGCTCGAAGGATTCCAGGCCGGGCTCTCCTGGTTTACCGTTCTGAAAAAGCGCGAAAACTTCCGCGCCGCATTTGCCGCATGGCGGTGGGAGCGCGTCGCCGCATTTACACAAGACGATGTCGAGCGTCTGATGCTGGATGCCTCGATCATCCGTAACCGGCTGAAAATCACGGCAGCGGTGAACAATGCGCAGCGGTTCATCGAGGTCCGGGCCGGGTTCGGGTCGTTCGACCGGTATATCTGGCAGTTTACAGACTACAAAACCCTGCGGAAGCGTCCCCGCTGCCGCAGCCTGCGGGAGATTCCCACCCATTCGCCCGAATCCGACGCCCTGAGCCGCGACCTGAAGAAGCGCGGCTTCACGTTTATCGGAACGACGATCTGCTACTCCCTCATGCAGGCGATTGGCATGGTGGATGACCACCTGGCGGGGTGCTTCCGGGCGGCGGAGTGAGTGTTGACAGAAGTGGAAAGCGGGCCATAGCCCGAAGCGCTACCTGCTCAGATGAATCAGCGAAATCCCGTAGTACGCCAGCGCCGCGCAGCCTGCGGTGAGGGGGATGGTCAGGAACCATGCCCATACGATTTTCCGTGCCGTGATCCAGCGGACCTTGCCCATGCTGCCGACCGACCCGACGCCCATGATGGTGCCGGAGATGACGTGCGTGGTGCTGACCGGAATGCCGAGGTGGGTAGCGAAGAAGAGGACCCCGGATGCCGCCGCGCCGGAGCAGAATCCCTCGCTGGGACCGATTTTGGTGATCTGGGTGCCCATGGTACGGACGATCCGCCAGCCGCCGAAGGTGGTGCCCAGAGAAATCGCGCTGTAGCAGGCGATGACGATCCACGGTTTCATCTGAAATGAGGGTGTCAGATGGGCGGCGAAGAGTGTCAGGGCGATAACTCCCATGCTTTTCTGCGCATCGTTGGTCCCGTGGCCGATACTGGCCGCTATCGACGAAAAGATCTGCATATATTTAAAAACCGGATTTATCCGGGAGGGACGGAAGGGACGGGCGATCCAGCGGGAGATACCGGTAACCAGAAACGCGCCGGCAAAGCCGAGAATGGGCGCAATGAAGATGAAAAGAAAGATCTTCAGGACCCCGAAGACAATGATCGTCTTGGTGCCGATGGCGGCGATGCCCGAACCGATGAGTCCGCCGATAAGCGCATGGCTGCTCGACGTGGGGAGTCCGAGCAGCCACGTCGTAAGATTCCAGAGGGATGCCCCGATGAGTGCCGCAAGGATGAGCCGCAGGGGGAGCGAGGCGGGCAGCGAGGCGATGTCGAGGTGCACGACGCCCATGCCGATGGTTTTTGCGACCGCCGTGCCGAAGGCGAAATATCCGACGAAATTAGCCGCTCCGGCGAGGAGAACCGCCATGAGCGGGGAGAGGGTTCTCGTGACCACGATGGTGGCGATGGTATTCGCGGCATCGTGGAATCCGTTGAGAAAATCGAAGACGAGCGCCGAAACGACGATGACCGATACCAGTACCATTGCACTTGACATAGATTCAGCCGAGTTTTACCATGATGCCGCGGACGAGTTTTCCGATGAAATCGATGGAATCCACGATGTTTTCCAGATGTTCATAAACCTCTTTGAATTTGATGACCTCGATGGGCTGATAGTCGCCGCTGAAAAGCTCGGCCATGCCCATATGGAAGATATCGTCGGCCTTGTTCTCGAGTCCGTGCATCTTCTGGACGATCTCGTCGACCTTCTCCTTCCGCTGCAGGGAGGCGATGAGCCCCTTCAGCTCGCCTGAAATTTCGAAGATGACCTCGGCAAGCTTGCAGACACCCGGCGGCACCTGCCTGATCCGGTAGATCTCGAATTTCCGCGAGATGCTGTTCAGGATATCGAGCGATTTGTCGATATTGATGGTCATCAGGTGGATATCTTCGCGATCGATCGGCGTGATGAAGGTCTTATGCAGTTCATCGATGATGCGGCGTTCGATCGTATCGGCCTTGAGTTCGTACTCTTTGATTGCGGACAGCTTTTCCTTGATGACCTGCTCTGAAAACGTCTCTATATTGGCGAGGAGTTCCATGAACACCTTGCAGCCGTCGATCAGGGTATCGACCTGATCGGCGAGGTAGGTATAGAACTTCGTTTCACGGGGCAGCAGAAGATCCAGAATATTCAGCCGCATGGCGACCTCTCGAACGGGGAAGGGAGTTTGTAGCGGAAAGCCTCATAAAATACATCGCCCCGGAACCCGGATGGCGGATCAGGTCGCGAAACGCTTTCGTCGCTGCAGATGCTTTGCGATGAACAGGACGATCCCGGCGCCAAGCAGCATGACCACGGCGATATCCGCAAAATGGCTGTACCGCATCACCGTGCTCCAGTGCTGGCGGAGGTAGTAGCCGCAGACGGTAAGAAAGGCATTCCAGATCCCCGCGCCCGCGACCGTATAGAGCGCGAATTTTACGACATTCATCCTGCCCGTACCGGCCGGGATCGAAATGAGATGGCGGACCACCGGGATAAACCTGCAGAAAAAGATCGTCGCGTCGCCGAATTTTCCGAAGAAACGTTCCGTGGCGGTCAGGTCGTCCCGGTTGAGGAGGAGGTAGCGGCCGAACCGGTCGATGAACGGTTCGCCGCCGTACCGGCCGATGGCGTAGGAGATGAGGGACCCGACGATGCTGCCCAGCGTGCTGACGGCTATGACAAGTGCAAATGTAAACTTTGCATCCGCAACCAGGAACCCGGCGAAGGGCATGACCGCTTCGCTCGGCAGCGGAAACACCATGCTTTCGAGAACCATGGAGACAAACACGCCGGCATATCCGGTATGCCCGATAAAAACCGTTGCATGTTGCGCTATCATTTCGGTGGGACCCATGAACGCTACTCCTCCTTTTGCCAACCCTGTTTGCCGAGGAGCGGGACGAAGACGACCGTACCCGCGCTTCTTTTTTCGAACCCTTTTTCCGTTCGGTCGTAAACGACCAGTTCCTGCTGCTGCCGGTCGCCGACCGGAATAACCATCCGTCCGCCCACTTCGAGCTGCTCGCAGAGCGCCTCCGGCACCACCGGCGCGGCGGCGGCCACGAGAATCTTTGCATAGGGGGCGTGCTGCGCCCAGCCCAGGCTCCCGTCGCCGTGCCGGAAAACGATATTCTGATACCCCATGCCGCGCAGCCGCTGCCGGGCGGCGACGCTCAGGTCGCCGATGTTTTCGATGGTATAAATGCGTATGGTAAATTGCGCGAGGATGGCGGTCTGGAACCCCGACCCGGTGCCGATTTCCAGCACCTTCTCGTCTTTACGGAGACCGAGCAGCTGCGTCATCAGCGCCACGATCGTCGGTTGCGAGATGGTCTGGCCGAATCCGATGGGCAGGGCGTTGTCGTCGTAGGCCTGCGCGTACATGGCGCCGTCGACGAAGAGGTGGCGGGGCACCTTCCGGAATGCGTCGAGGATGCGCTCGTCGGCGATGCCGTTTCCGCGCAGGACCCTGATGAGCCGTTCGCAGGCGATGTGCGGATTCAGGAATTCCACGATGCGGCTCCGGTCAGCGATTGCTGGATGAGTGCGGTCAGGCCGTCGATCGGGTTTTCGGCCGGGGCGTCGTTGCCCGTTACGGGTTCGCCGATATGGATGGCGATGCGTGCAAACGGGGCCGGAATCATGAAGCCGTCCCAGGAGTGCAGGCGGAACGCGCGGGAGGGAACGGCCCGCAGCGGCACCACCGGCGCTCCGGACAGGTGCGCGATCCGGGAGACGCCGGGCTTGACAATTTCGCGCGGCCCGCGGGGACCGTCGGGGGTAATGACGATATTGCCGCCCTGCCGCAATTCGCGGGCACAGGCGCGCAGGGCTGCGGCGCCGCCGTGGCTCGACGAACCCTGGATGACGGCATGTCCCCAGCGCTGCGCCACCGCCGCCGCACGCCTGCCGTCCCGGCTTTCGGAAACGAGCGCGATCTTGCCGGTGTTGCGGAAATGGAAAGCCATGGAGAGAAGATGGGAGTGCCAGAAGGCGTAGATCCGGCCCCTGCCGCGATCGTGGTGGAGATCGAGATCGGTGCGGCCGGTGAGAGAAAATCGCCAGGTGAGGCCGAATAGACTCCCCAGCGCGAGTATCGAGACGCTGACGGCATCGAGAGAAATTTGGTTTGCGAAACGTGCCATAGGAGTAGGATGAGGATAAAAGATATATCCGGCGCAGAGGACGGATTGAGCCGGGAGCGTCGTCGTTGCTTCACACCCGATGGTATACTATATTGTTCATAATCATCGCGGCATCGGGGAGGAGATATGGGCAGACTGTTCATCGGCTTCATCACGGTCTTCTGTTTGTTTTCCGGCTGCTCGGTCAATACGGAGAAGTGCCTCAAGAAAGAGGGCTTTAAAAACTGCGACGACCTGAGAGCCGCAGCACAGAAAGCGGTGGGGAGCGATGAGGCGTACCGGTTTTTATCGATTGCAAAGAAATGCGGCTGCACGGATCCGTAGGGGCCCGAGGGTTCTTAACTGCAAGGTGCCGCCCGGCGCGATTGCGTCGGGCGGCACAGCGATTTATTGTATTATGGTGGTGGAATTTCCCGGTCCCGCCTTCGGCCCGACCGGAAAATCGAAGTAGAGGGGTATCTGGAGCTTCGGGATGACGTCGCTGATATAGTGCGTGACCCACTCGTCAATTTTCTTGATGCGCTTCTTCGGCACGAAGACCAGATCGCGGGGCTGGAGATAGAAGGACTGGATCGACTCGGCCGAATGCAGGTCGAAGAGGTAGATGGTCCGCTTTTCATTTGAAAATCGCACGACCGCCACCTTTTTCGAGGCGGCCGACTCGTCGAGGATGCCGCCGGCCATGAGCACGGCTTCGTAAATCGAGACCGGCGTGGCGAGCGGATAGACGCCCTGGTTCTTCACCTCGCCGCCGACAAAGATTTTCCTGCCGGCCATCGAACGGACAATGACGGTAATTTTAGGCGACTGCATCTCCGCGGCGAATTTCTCGTTCAGGATACTGGTGAGCTGAGCGGGGGTGTTGCCCGCCGCCATGATCTCGCCGACCATGGGCATGCTGATTCGCCCGTCGGGCCGGATCGTCTGGCTGTCGTTCATGTCGGTGGCTTCCTGGAATTTTATCTGGATGGCGTCGCCCGGCTCAAGCAGAAGCGGCGGCACGGCATTGTCCGCCGGGTTCCATTCGGTGACCAGAAGGGGGTCGACATGCGTTGCATGGCCGCATCCCGAAGTAAAAAGCGCCATGCCGATGAAGGCGCCGACCGCTACCGGCAGCAAACGGGCTCGCTTTAATGTCTGGTGCATGGTACTCCTCCCTCTCCCTGCCGGGCACCCGCCGCATGATCTCTGCGGGGAGGGGCTCCCGGAAATAGTGACGAACAACGCCAAACCCGGTAAACGGGGCAACGACGCTCCCTGAAGCCGGAGAGTCGCTTTGGAAATCAAACGTATAGTATATATGATTATGCATTCTATAGGCAAGCGATAATTCCGGGTATAAGAAATCGCTCCCCGGCGGCCCCGCTCGATCGTGCGGCAGGGGGGGGAGTCCATGCACGGTTCCTGCGAGGTGACCGGCCCGGAGCCGTTCCGCCGGAGTCGCGAAAAGTGCGGAAGCGGGAAGTTGTTGATCTCTCCCGAATATGACGATACAATTTTACTCCTCCGGAGCGTGCGGATAATGGAGCGGGGCGGAGGGGGAAATCGTCATGACCGTTTGCAGCAGATCGTTAGGTGCCTGCATTGAACGGCGGAGTGCGCCGGGAGATAGACTTCAGGGTAAATTATTTTTTTGCTTTTTATTCCCCTAACATATATATTATTATTTGTCGCAAAGATAAAGGGGCGGTAACCGTTTGAAATTTTTAATAATTGGGACAATAGTTAAGATAAGGAAATCATCAGCTATTTTCATTCACTTCTTTGAGGAGGGGTACATGTTTAAAAAGCTTTTTGCGGTAGGATTTATCCTTGCAGCCGGTGCCGTAAGCGCCATGGCTTCGGGGACCGATACCGGGTTCGTTGTGGACAACAACGGTAACCCGGTTGCCGGCGCGGTCGTTACCTATACGCGTACCATTGCGGGCGTGGGCGGCAGTACCACCACGTGGCTGGATACCACCAATGCCAGCGGCGTTTATCGGTTCAAGCTCGGCGTTACGCAGAGTCTTACGGTGATCGGCCAGAGTACAACGGCGGGTAACTTTATTGCCAAAATGGTCGGCTACGACAGTTCAACCGCCCAGGCGTTCACCGTTACCGTTGCCGACACCACCGGTGCTGCGGTGGTCGGGAATCCCACCAATCTGGTGATCACCGCCCGGACGGTTACGGGAACTATTCAGGATGCTCACAATGCCACCCTTATCACGAACGCACAGGTGCAGCAGAAGCGGGGCAATGTCATCGTCGCCACCACGTCTACCAATGCTTCGGGCGTTTATTCCCTGAGTATCGTCGCCAGCGGCGACTCGCTCATCGTGACGGCGCCTTCCTATTTAATCAGTAAAGCAGTCGTGCCCGCCTATGGCGCCGCAGGTACGGCGAACGCATTGACCCGGACCATCAATTTCGGTCTTAACGCCTTCGGCAATGTCGCGGGTACGGTGACCTATGCACTGCAACCCGGCACCCCGATCACCGGCGGCGTCACCGTTTCACTGGCACCCTACGTCGGCGGCGTCTTACAGACTCCCACCGTCATTACGACGACCAATGCGCAGGGTATGTATGTTATCGACAGCCAGACGGCATACGATTCCTTCAAGGTCGAAGCCTCTCAACCCAGCCTGGGCCTGACCCCCTCGATCGTTATCATCCATTCCATGACCCCCGGCGTCGATTCGGTCGATTTCGCCCTCGATCCGGCCATTGCCGCCATTAAAGGCACCATTACCTCCATCTCGGGTCCGGCGCTTGGCGGCGCGACGGTAACGCTTACCAAGGGAACGACCGTGGTCGCTACCGCTACCGCGAATGCCGCGGGCGCGTATTCCTTTGCGAACGATTCGGTCGGCGTCAACTACACGATCACCGCCTCGTCGAACGGTTATACAACTACCTCGGTATCCCTGACGCCGCTCGCGATCACGACGAGCGACACGGTTACCGAGAATATCGTCCTGCCGCTCGGTACCATCAAAACCTTCTGGGTTAAGGTCATCAGCGGAACCACGAGTCTACCCCTTGCCAACGCCTCGGTCGGCGTCACCCAGGGTGCGTCGGTCATAGCCGGCAACACCGTCGCCGGTGTTTTCCAGGTCACCAATGCCCCGGTCGGTTTCGATACCATTACGGTCGCGGATACGCTCTTTCTTGCCCAGCAGTTCATAATTACGAGCAACGCCACCTCGGCGGACACCATTTACGATACGCTTACCCAGGTCGCAAATGGAACCCCGCAGCGTGCGCTTCGCGGTACCGCCCATGAACTGACCGGAACCGGCGCCGTCGCTCCGGGAGCGCTCATCGTTTTCAAGAGCGCGGGCGGCTATGTTTTCGCTGCCACGACTCTCGCAAACGGCACCTGGTCGGTGGTCGGAATTCCCGCGGCCGTCACTGCCGTGCCTGCTTATGCGGCTGCAACCGGTCTCGGGCTCCATGCTACCCTCGCCGGCTGGACTCCGTATAACAACGGCGCCCAAATCGCCATTGCCGCTACGGGGACCACCATTTCCAATACCGTCATCTTCCCCAGCACCGGTGTCATCTCCCCGGCTGCGGAGAAGGTTGCCGGCACCCCGGCGTTCAGCGTCATGGCTTCCGGCATCATCTCTCTCAAGAACATGATCGATCCGGGGGTGGTGAAGGTGTTCAACCTGCAGGGTAAGATGCTGTACAACCATGCCTTCGGAGCCAATACCGCTTCGCTGCATGTTTCGGCGCTCACCCAGGGTAAGAATGCCTATGTCGTCAGCATCACGCAGAATAAGGCCGAGTACAAAAGAGTGATATTGATGCCGTAATTATTGGGTCGGCATTTAAGAAATAAAAAGGGGGAGAGCGATCTCCCCCTTTTTATTTCGGTGGTTTCCTCGCCAGCCCCCCTCCCCTCTCCACTCGTGGAGAGGGGGCGAAGAAGGATTGAGTCGGTCCAAATAGAGGTCCACCGGTAGCAGCGCCCCTTTTCAAAAAGCTATTTTTACCCCATGAGCCGATCAGGCGGGCCCCGCAAAGAACTACCATCCGGTAAGAAAAAGCCGCACTATCCGCAGGATCTCCAACCGGCTGTTTCGGTGAACGCGCCGGAGGGCGGGAGGTGGTGGCGCGTGCTTATCGTATGCTGCGTTATTGCGGCATTAACGGGCATCGCCTACCATGGGGTCCGGAACTGCGATTTCCTTTCTTACGACGACACCGATTACGTCACCCAGAATAAGTTCATTCAGCACGGTTTGTCTTTGCAGAGCATCGGGTGGGCATTCACCTCCTTTTACGCTTCCAACTGGCATCCGCTCACCTGGCTCTCCCACATGGTCGACTGGACCGTATTCGGCAACCATGCCGGGCCGCACCATCTGGTGAATGTCGGTCTGCATACGGCGAATGCGCTGCTCCTGTTTCTCCTGCTCTTCTCCATGACCGGCTTCCTGTGGCGAGCCGCCATGGTGGCGCTTCTTTTTGCCCTGCATCCGATCCATGTGGAATCGGTTGCCTGGGTCGCCGAACGCAAGGATGTCCTCAGTACCTTCTTCTGGCTCATTACCACGCTTGCCTACGCCTGGTACGTCCGCAGGCGGTGTCTGACGCGGATGCTGGCCGTCATCCTGGGGTTCGGTATCGCCATTCTGGCCAAGCCCATGGTGGTCACGCTTCCCTTTACCCTTCTGCTGCTCGATCTCTGGCCGCTTCGAAGAATCAGATTCGATCCCCGGGAGATCGGCCGCATGGCCGGCGAAGCGGGCAGGCTCGCCATTGAAAAATGGCCGCTGTTCCTGATGACCCTCGTTTCGAGCATCGTCACCTACCTGGCGCAGAGCGCCGGTCATGCGGTTTCAAGCGAGATCGCCCTGCCGGTATGGGTGCGGTTCTGCAATGCCTCCATGAGCTACTGGCGCTACCTCGGCAAGATGGTCTGGCCGGACCCGCTGATCACCTACTACCACCATGAGGGGCGGGGTATCATCGTCCCTCTCGCCCTCGTGGCGGCTGCGGCGATCGTATTTGTCACGGTAGCGTTTTTCCGGCTCGGGAAGAAACGGCCCTACCTCGTCACCGGGTGGTTCTGGTACCTCGGCACGCTCGTGCCCGTGATCGGCTTTCCGGTGCAGGTCGGCGTCCAGGCAATGGCTGAGCGGTACTCCTACATCCCGCTCATCGGCATTTTTTGCGCGATCGTCTGGCTCGTCGGCGAATTCGGCGAGCGGATGCCCGGAGGAAAGTTTATTCTCCGGGCGGGTGCGGCCGCGGTCATTGCCGCCATGACCGTGATGACGATGAATCAGGTGAAGGTTTGGAAGAGCACGATCACGCTGTTCAGCCATGTCCTTCAAACGGACCCGCGCGGCGAGTTTCCCAACCTGAGTCTCGGCGCCGCTTATATGCGCGAGAAGAACTATCCCGAGGCGCAGCGATACCTCGAATATGCGCTGAGCAATAATCCCAACGGACCGCAGACGCTCTCCTATTACTCCTTCTGCCTCATGGAAAAGGAGGGGAGCGGGCCGGCCGACCTCCAGACCGTCCAGCAGTGTCTCGACCGGGCCTTCCTCGTCGCCCCGGACAACCGGGATGTCCTTGTCAACCGCGCCGAGCTCTGCAACAAGACCGGCAGGCCGGGAGAGGCGGAGGGATATTGCCGGCAGATTCTTGCAAAAACGCCCGATTTCCTTACCGCGCAGTACTATCTTGCCGATGCGCTCAAGGCAGAGAACCGATTCGATGAGGCCGCAAAGGTCTATCAGGGCATCCTTGCAACCGATCCGAAAAATTCCGATGCGCTCAATAATCTTGGTATTATTCTGTATATGGCAAAAAGAACCGACGAAGCGGTGTATACCTTCAGGAGGGCGCTTTTTGTAAAGCCAAACCAGTCCGAGGCGCACAGCAACCTTGGAAGGGTTTATTTCGAAACCGGCCGGGTGGATCAGGCGGTAGCCGAACTGACCGAGGCGGCGGACATCGATCCGGGAAACGCCATCGTGCACAACAATCTCGGTTCGGTGCTCTACAGCCGGGGCGACTACGCCGGCGCGGTCGGCCAATTCAATGCGGCGCTTCAGGCGAATCCGCGGTACGTCGAGGCACAGATGAACCTGGCCAAGGCGCAGCAGCGGCTTGCCGGCCCCCCGGCTCAAGGGGCGCACTGAAAGCCATAGACGCCCTGCTATAGACGCCCTCCCGATACGCCGACCAGCCGGGGTGCGTTCAGGGTGCAGGCGACAAGCGCATCGTGAATGAGCCCATTGCTGCAGATCAACCCGCCCGCAAAGAGGTCGGCGGGAGCGGCGGTCCGGGAGTCGACGGCTTTTCCGCCCGCCTCGGCGAGGATCATAAGCCCGGCGGCAAAATCCCACGGGGAGAGGGTGTATTCGAAGTAGCCGTCGAAACGCCCCGCCGCGAGCCAGGCGAGGTCGAGCGATGAAGCTCCCATCCTGCGCATGCAGTGTATCTCCTGCTTGAAAAGGGCATGGAGCGCTCCCAGCGTCTTTTCCATGGTTTCGCCGCGGTCGTAATAGAATCCGGTTCCAATGATCGACTGGTTGAGCCGCTCTCTTCCCGAAACATGGATGGGTTTTCCGTTGAGGGTCGCGCCGCCGCCACGGCGTGCGGAAAACAGCTCGCGACGCATGGGGTCATACACCGCTCCGGCCAGGATCTCTCCCTTTTCCGCATAGGCGACGCTGACGCCGAAATGGGGGATGTTGTGGGTAAAATTGGTCGTTCCGTCGAGCGGATCGACGATCCAGAGACGATCCGCTTCCAGTGCGGCGTGGTGCATCTCCTCACCGAGTATCGAACTTCCCGGCAGCTCCTGTTCAAGAAAGCGGGCGATGTGCTCTTCGGAGCGGCGATCCGCATCGGTCACCAGATTGTAGGTGGAGTCCTTCTGCGCGACCACGGCCGTTCCCAGGCACGAGGCAATGATGCGCCCGCCCCTGGTTGCGGCTTCCCCGGCTATCTCGACGATTTCCTTCATGGATGGTCCCTTGCCTTGTCGGCGATGGTTGATGAATGATTCAATATATAATTTATGGGCGGTTGAGCGCTTCGGGCGGGGAGCTTCAGTGGTCGCTTGCAGACCATGGCTGAATTTACCCTCTCCTCCCCCGTATAACAATCGTATATTATTATTGGCCGGCAGGATTCCGATGCATTTCCGGGGTAACAAGTATTTTTGTCTCGACTATGAAAGCATGGCTGAATCCCGGACGACCGGTTGTTCTCGCCTCTCAGTCCGCGCGGCGGAGAGAGATACTGCGCCTCATGGGATTCACCTTCGATGTCCGTGAGCCCGAGGCGATCGATGAAGAATCGTTCATCGAGGGCGATCATCTGGAGAGTTCACTGCGCAGGCTTGCCCTTGCGAAGGCTCAGTCCGTGGCCGTAAGGGTTCCCCATGCGCTGGTGCTCGGAGCCGACACCGTCGTGGTGCAGGGAACGCGGGTTCTCGGCAAGCCGCGAAGCCGGGGCGAAGCGCGTACCATGCTCGCCTCGCTTGCGGGGAGAGAACACCGGGTGGTAACCGGCGTCGCGCTCGTTTGCGGGGAGGGCGCCTTTTCCCGGACCGGCTGCGCGACGACCGAGGTTGCATTTCGCGACATTTCTTTTGACGAAATAGACGACTACCTCGAAGGGGATGAGTATCGCGACAAAGCAGGGGCCTATGCGATTCAGGGCCGGGCGATGGTATTTGTGGGCGGCATCAAGGGTTGCTATTATAATGTCGTAGGATTACCGGTATCCGAAACGATAAGGATTTTCACGGAGTATATCCGTTCACAGGAGTAATTGACAATGGAAAATGACGAATCCGGGAACTCGTTCCATGAGGCCGAAAGCGCACCCCCTGAGAAAAGCGGACGCATCGGCGAAATGCTCCGTCGGGAGAGGGAAAAACGGCAGATTTCCATCGAGACAATCGCCGCAAAGCTCCGGTTGAATGCGAAGTACATCGAGGCGCTCGAAGAGGATCGGTACGATCGCCTGCCGGGCGATACCTACATCCGCGTGTACCTGCGATCGCTCGCCCAGTACCTGTCGCTTGACTCAGAAGATATTTTCCGCCGTTTCTTCGACGAGCGGGGACTGTCGGGCGCCGATACCCTGCGAAAAGATTCCACGACGAAGATCAACCTCCCCGCCCTTGAATCCCGGAAAAAAAACAGCCCGGTCGTTGCCGTGGTCATCCTCCTGATTATCGTGCTTGCGGGTCTTGGTTTCCTTGCGCGGAAGCACCGATGGCTTTCAACGCATGTTTCAAAAGCCGCGGTTTCGGCGGTCGATTCGGCAACCGGGGCGGCCGCCTCCGTCGCCGGAACCGTCGCCGACAGCGGGAAGAGCGCGGGCGTCGCAGTGGAATCGTCCGCTTCGGTTGCGGAGAGTACCCACGCTGCGGCCGCGCCGGCTTCCGATACGCTGCAGCCGCCCGTTCCGGGCACCGGCGGCGCGATGAAGCTCCTGGTGATGATCAGGCACGATTCAAGTCGGGTGCGGGTCTACAGCGACGGCAAGGAGTGGCGGAAAACGTTGCACCGGGGGGCTTGGATAACGTTTTTTGCCCAGGACAGTTTCAATGTATTCGTTTCCGCAAGCGAGGCGGTCACGCTCACCCTCGACGGCAAGCCTGTTTCGCTTCCGGAAAGGACCGGCGTTTCGGCGATCAAGGTCGGCAGGGCGGGTGTGGCGTGGTGGACGGCTGAAAAATGGGAGAGGATCTTTCATTGATCGATCCGGTTTCCGCCTGGATCGATCTCCATGCGCACCTCGACGAGTTGTCCGATAGCGAGCTGGCCGGCGCGCTTGCGGAAGCCGCGGCGGCGGGCGTCACCACCGTCTGTGTCGCATCGACCGATCTGGCCACCGCCGCGGTAGTCGTCCGCCAGTGCGGTCTGCACTCTTCGCTCTGGGGCGCCGCCGGGATATCTCCTTTTTCGGTCGATTCGCTGCCCGATGACTGGGAAGCCCGTCTTCGGAATCTTCTTCAAAACGACCGGATCATCGCGGTGGGCGAAATCGGGCTCGATGAGACCAATCCGAAATATCCGCCGCTCTCCCTCCAGCTCCCGCCTTTTGAACGGCAGCTTGAGATCGCCCGCAAAGCCGACCTGCCGGTCATCGTGCACTGCCGCGGGGCGGAGAGCCGGGCAGCCTTGCTCTGCCGTGACCATGGTATCGCACGCGCGGTATTTCACTGCTTCACCGGGGATAGCGCTTCGCTTTCCGCCATACTCGCTTTCGGCTACTGCGTTTCGTTCTCCGGCATCGTGACCTTCAGCCCCGGCCTGCTCGGCCGAGTCGCCGAGGTCCCTCTCGATCGGCTCTTCATCGAAACCGATTCGCCCTGGCTCTCGCCGGTGCCCTGGCGCGGCCGGGTCAATCGCCCCTGCCGCGCGGCCATAACCGGGGAAGCCATTGCAAAGACTCTCGGCATCGCTCCCGGGAAGCTTCAGGAAGCGATGACCGGCAACTTCCGCCGTCTCTTCTTCCCATCCCCGCAATAGGCGGCTCCTCTTTTTTATTCCGTTTCCCCGTAACAGGTTGTATTTTTGTTTGTCACACGATTCATGGAGGAGCGGTGCATGGCTGTTTTGCTTATTCTTGCCGTGGTCGGCGTCATTATGCTGCTTGTCTATGTCGTCCTCCAGCTCAACGAGCTCGAAAAGGGCATTCTCACCCTGATAACCAGAATGACAAAACATTATGAATCTCGATGAAGCGCTTTCGCTCATTCGCGGCAGCGTTCGCGGCCTCAAGGCGTACCACCTGGAGCCCGAAGAGTACTCGGTAAAACTGAACCAGAATGAAAATCCTTTCGACTGGCCCCAGGAGATCAAGGCGGAGATGGGGCGCTACTGCGTCGAGAGGCCGTGGAATCGCTATCCACCGTTCATCCCCGACGACCTGAAGGCCGCACTGGCCGACTATTCCGGTGCTCCCCGGGGCGGCGTCATCGTCGGGAACGGCTCGAACGAGATGCTCCTGCTCCTGCTCCTTTCGTTCGCGGATAAGGGGACGCCGGTCATCTTCTGTCAGCCGACCTTTACCGTCTACCGGCTTCTGGTCGAGGGGCTTGGCGCCAGCGCGGTTCCTCTCTCGCTCACCGCCGGCCTGCGGTACGATCTGCCGGCGATAGGCGAGGCGGTTTCGGCGCATCAGGGGGCGCTTATGGTGCTCTGTTCGCCCAACAATCCTACCGGCGGAAGCCTGACCGAGGATGAGCTGCGGGAGATCCTCAAGCGTCACCGCGGCTTCTGCCTCCTCGACCAGGCGTACGTTGAATTCGGCGGGTTCGATGCCATGCCCCTTCTCGAAGAGTTCCCGAATCTGATCGTTACGAGGACCTTCTCAAAGGCGTTCGCCGGAGCGGCGCTGCGGCTGGGGTACCTGGCCGGCAATCCGGCGGTCATCCGGGAGATCAATAAAATCAAACTGCCCTACAACATCAATTTCTTTTCGGAGCATGCCGCGTCGATGCTCCTGCGCCATGGCGGCCTGCTCAGGGAACGCGTTGCGACGATCAAGGCGGAGCGGGACATCCAGTACGATTTTCTCCTGACGCAGCCCTTCGATGCGGTGTATCCCAGCGAGGCTAATTTCATCCTGGTGCGCTGCCGGGAAAAGACGCGCCTTGTCGAGGCGCTGAAGGCCGAAGGAATTCTGGTCCGTGACGTTTCTTCCTCCCCGCTCCTCGATAATTGTCTGCGCATCAGCATCGGTACCCCGGATGAGAATGAACAGTTCCGCGCAACGGTCCGATCTTTTTTTTCAGGGTCTCTCAGGAGGAATGCATGGAAAGAGTAGCCCGGATCAGTCGAAAAACCAGGGAAACGGATATCGAGCTCACCCTTTCCCTCGATGGGACAGGGGTCTCGACGGTGAAAAGCGGCAATGGCTTCATGGATCACATGCTGCTGCTCTTTGCACGGCACGGCCTCTTCGACCTGTCGCTTCGCTGCACGGGTGACACCGAGGTAGACTTTCACCACAGCGCCGAGGATATCGGCATCTGCCTTGGCATGGCGCTTGCCAAGGCGCTCGGCGACTGCCGGGGCATCGTCCGGTACGGTCATGCGTATGTGCCCATGGACGAGTCGCTCGCCCGGGTCTGTCTCGATATCGCGGGCCGGTCGAACCTTATCTACGCGGTCGGCCTGAATGATCGGCGGGTCAACGACTTCGAGTGCGACCTGGCCGAGGATTTTTTCAAGGCGGTTGTCGATCACAGCCGGATTACCGTGCATATCGATCTTCTGCGGGGAAGGAACAGCCATCATTCGCTCGAAGCTGTTTTCAAGGCATTCGGCCGTGCGCTCTCCATCGCCTGCTCGATCAATCCAAAGGCGCCCGGCGAGATTCCGACCACCAAGGGAGTGCTGTAATAGCGGCGGAGGGACCGCCATAGTGCGGAAGTAAAAACCATCAGCGGTTCATTGCTCAATACAAAGGGGGAGGCATGATGCATAAAGGTGACCTGATCGCCATGTCGGTGACGGCGCTCCTGCTTTCGGGGTGTCCCCGACACAACAACGCCGCGACGTCGGCTCCGGCCGCGAAGGTATCGCAAAAAAGCGGAGCGGAGTCGAAGGACGACAGCGCCTTCAATAAATACTATACCGATGCGAAAGACAGCGCGGTCGACCGGGCAAAGCCTGCCGGAACCTTCTCCATGCGCAAGCCGGACACGGTGCCCGCAAAGAAGCCGGAAACCACCTCGGTGGCGGCGGTTCCGGTAAAGAAGCCTGCGGTTGGGGAGGCCATGCCGGACCGGGTCGTCGCAGCGGTTCCGGCAAAACCGCGGACTCCCACTCCCGATACGGGCGCGGCCCCCGCGCCCGCCCCCGCCCCCTCCCCGGACGGGCGGTTTACCGTGCAGGTCGCAAGCACGCCGTCGAACGATGAGGCGCAGCTCGTCGCTTCCAAATTCAAGAAGATGGGCTATGAGGCTTCCATTCTGGAGGTTCGGAATCCGCGGCCCGATCTCGAAGGCACCTTTTACCGCGTTCGCGTCGGGAGTTTCACCACCGGAGCCGAGGCGAAATCCTTCGGTGAAAGGGTAGTGGTGCCCGCTCATTTTGATTTCTGGGTCGTGCATAAATCCAATGAAAAGCCCGCCTCAGCCGTTACTTCCCCGCGGGAAGGGGTTCCGGCCCGCGTCGCCCGTCCGTCGGGGTATTTACCGCAGGCCGTTTCGGGTACGTCAAGGGTTCCCGCGGCGGAGGTGCGCCGGACCGTGAGCGGCGTATCTTCGAAGACCGTTCATCGTGCTGCGGTGAACGCGTCGCCGTCGGCTGATGCCCCGGCCAAACCGAAACGCTCGGGCAAGGGCCCGGACTCCGCAAAAACAGCCGGGTCAACGGTTCGCATCGCCGATTCCGTGGCTCCATCATCATCGGGCACCACCCCGGCGATATCGACCGCCGGGATGGCGACCGGCCATGCGGCCGGCCAATCAGCCGCTTATCCGACCTTCGATCAGCTGATGAAAGCGATCGATGATGACCAGCGGAAATCCGGGGCCGCTCAAAACACCGGGGCCAGGCCGGATAGCCTCCCGGGCAGGTAGGTCTCGCCGCGCCGCTTCCGGGCAGGGTCCGACAGGGGCGCATCGCCCGTTCGAACGTGAGGAACGGGGAGAACGGGCGCCCCCGTGAGCCGCACCCGATTGCTCCGCCCGTCCCGAGGAATGCGGCAACATTTCGGCTTTTTTATCGTAATGTATCTGTAGGCTTTTTTCGTCGTGAAAATTTGCCGGGCCGTAAGCCGGGGTTGCCCCGACAAACCAATCGCGGTGTTTTAGCGGTAGCATTACTTCCTATGCCGCCCACGAAGAGGGTGAAGGTTGCTAAAAGGGATGCGAGAAAAACTAAAGACCGCGACCTTCATTCTCCTGCTGTGTTCGGGTTGTCTGTGGGCGGAAGTGATAGGAAACTATTACGCGGATGAGGATCAGGAGCTGTTTCTGCTTCCCAATTCTGCGGCGCTCGGGGGAGCGGATATGGCGCTTGGACGAAGCGCGCAGCCGCTCGGCAATCCGGCCAACCTGCCGATCGACTCGGTGCGGGATGTTTCGCTCAGCTATGCGGGGTATTTCCAGAACTCCTTCACAACATCGACGGCATCGTATATGGGGCCGATCGATAACCGGTCGGCGCTCAGCGTTTCGGTGAGCTATTTCCTGATTCCGGGAATCGAGCTTTATTCGGATACGGTCATTCCGGCCAACGTGCCGACGGCAAGCGCGTCCGATGTGCTCTTCAGGGTGGGGTATGGCATTACCGCCCTGCGCCTTTCGAACAACGTGGTCCTGAATGCCGGGGCCGCCATCAATGCCGAGCGGCGGGGGCTCATCGACTATACCGGGTACGACATCGGCGCAGACGGCGGCGTCAACCTTCTATTCGACCTCAGGAAGCTCGCGTCGACCGGTGCGGCGGGAGTCATGGTTCAGAACATGACGACCAGCTACATTCGATGGGGCGGCGATTACCAGGAATATGCCTATCCGCACGTTTTCCTGGGGCTCGGGTGGCGGCAGGATATTCCCTACCTTTACGGCCAGTACAGCCTGAACTATGTTTCTCCCGACCTCCTGAACAATGAGGGGGTCAATGCCACCGGTTCCGCAACGGATTCTTCCGGGAACGCCACGACCATACCGCTCTATAAAAGCATCATGAGCAATCCGGCGCTCCTGTTCCTCTCCGGTCGCGGAGGTCTGGAGTATACGGTCATGAAGGTCGTTTCGCTCAGGATCGGCTACACGGGGGGCAATGTAAGCTTCGGGGGCGGGGTACATTTCCTCAGCAACCGCGCTTCGATCGATTTCGCCTATCTCCAGAACGATCTGGCGCCGACCTATAAATTGAGCATTAACTACCGCTGGAATTGACCGCTTTCGCCATTGTTAAGCCCTGAATTCCCGCTCGATCATCTCCGAAATATACCGGTCGACCGATATCGGATAGTACCGGAACCGCGGGCCGAAAATAAGGCCCGTCCGGGTATTCTCCTGTGCCATGAGCGAATCGTTGACCCGGTGGAGTCGGTCCGCGGGCGGTTCCTCAAAATTCTCCATCCTGAAGTATTCGTTTTCAATCGAGAGTCGTCGGTTGCCGGCATAGGCGAATGAAAAAACGCGACCCTGCAAATCCTGGTTAAAGGTTTCCGGATCGAATACCTCCCCGAACGTGGCTTCAAGGGCATGGGGCGATATGATGAATTTCGGCGAAACGTTGATTTTCCCGTTGACCTCGACGGTCAGCGACGGGTTCTCGTCGCGGGGAGCGATGAGGATGTAGGGCAGCTCATGGTAGCCGGACACGATCCCGCTGATCGGTTTCCGGAGGATCTCGGTTTTCGAATAAACCTCCCGCAGCGTTTCGTTGTTGCCGAATTCTTTCTGCCAGTGGTCCATGATAGCCACAAAAATACTACATCCTGAAACAACGGGCGGAACGCGGAAGCGTTGAGGAGATACCGTCAAAAGATCGTTCGCCCCGCCCGCTCCGGGGCAGGGTGTTTTATCGCTTCATCTCTTGGATTTCTCCTCGCTACGCTCGTCGAAATGACCGTCTCAACCCTGTCGAAATGACCGTCTCAACGCATTTGAATGGCGGAAAAAATGTATATTAAGGTGTATAGGGAGGTGTATGATGAGAACCAATATCGTTCTTGAGGATGATCTCGTCAGGAAGGCGTTCAAATTCTCGACGGCAAAAACCAAGAGAGAGCTGATCAATGTCGCCCTGACGGAATTTGTCCAGAACCATAACCGGATGGATATTGCGGACCTGAAGGGAAAAATAACCTTTCAGGAAGGTTACGATCATAAACGGCTGCGAAGGGGGAATGGGTGATTCTGGTCGATACCTCGGTTCTGATCGATTATTTAAAGGGAGTTTCAAATTCGGGAGTGGCGAAATTCGAAGCGATACTCTCGAAGAAAATTCCCTGGGGGATTACGTCCTTCATCTACCAGGAAATCCTCCAGGGGGCGGCGAGCGAAAAAGAGTTCCTTGTGCTTAAGGAGTATCTCGATACCCAGACCTTTTATGAGCTTCAGGGGGGACGGGAGTCCTTTGCCGCAGCGGCCAAGATCTATTGCCGCTGCCGGCGAAACGGCATTACGGTAAACGGCACCATCGTTCTTCTGATTGTCCAGACCGCGCTTGAAAACGGCCTGGCCCTTCTGCACCATGATCGGGATTATACCCACCTGAAGAAGATCGTCGCCGATCTGATGATCTATTGATTAAAGCGAAGGCCCGAACAGGCATAAAAGCACTACGCGTCGGGGTACTCATTCTGCGCGACCGCTGCATCCTCCCTTCCCCGGCCGAAAGCCGCACCGGTATTTTTGTGGTGCACCTCCCGCGGTGAGCGTGCCGTTTTTCAGGCAGGGACGGACCTTCCGTGGGCTCTGCTCGTTATATAACTCTCCGCCAAGTATTTTTAATCACCCATGCGCCTCTCATCGACCGCCATTTTCTTCACCCTTTTAAGCCTTGTATCGGTACCTTCCACGGCACCCGCCGTGCTACCGGCGAATGACCTTTTTTCCGCCACCGAACTGCTGCTTGCCCGGCAGGAGTATGCCTCGGCCAGGGACCTGCTCGGCCGCAGGCTGGCCGAGGCGCCCGGCGATAACGATGCACTCTACCTGCGGGTAGCCCTGGAGCAGACCGTCCTGCTGGATTATGAGTCGTATCTTGTCGACGGCGATCGGTTCTACCGGCTTGCGGACAGCACCCACCGGATCCTCTTCAACCGTCTCGCCGGTCTGCACGGAGCGGATTCGCTGCGGTGCGTCTATTACCTTGCGGGCATCGAGGGCGGCATTGCGGTTCTCCAGGGCAAGACCGGGAACTGGATCCGCGCCTTTGAAAATGCGGGAGCTTCGGCGACGCGGCTCAAAGCGGTGATGAAGCGGGACTCCACGATGAACGAGGCGCTGCTCGGCATCGGGATCTATCACTACTACCTCGGCAGGAGCTTCGGCTGGCTTCCCTTTGTCAGTGGCGGGAGCGAGGACACCGGTTTCCTGGAGATCGAACGGTCGACGAGATTACCCTTCCCCTACGATTTCCCGGCGAAAAATTCGCTCTGCTGGATCCTGATCGACCGGAAACAGTACGGCCGTGCCGATTCCCTCGCGCAAACGGGACTCGCCGAAGCGCCGCGGAGCACCTTCTTCTTGCAGGTCCGCTGCCTCGCCCTGTTCAGGGAAAACCGGTACGGCGAGGCCGTTGGGTTCGGACAAAAACTGGCGGCGATCTCCGAGGCGCGAAGTCCGGTGAACTGGTCGGACCTCGTGCTGTCGTACTATGTCCTGGCCGGAAGCTACGACGCCCTCGGCAGGGGAGGGGAGGCCGCGGCGGCGGCGGCGTATATCATCGGTAAGGCTATGCCCGCCGAGTACCGGAAAATGCCGCATATCAAAAGAGATATGAAACTGATAGGGGAGATATTGAAGAAGGACGGCAGGGGAAAACAGCCGAAAAGTAATGGTTGATTAAGGAAAAAGTCCATGACCGGTAGTATCACGCGAGTACCGAGAGCACCCCGATGCTGAAAAAAACCGCAATAATCGTCGTCGCCGCACTATCGCTCGTCTTTTCCCGCCCCCTGTGCACCTACTACCTTCTCCCGTCTCCGGGCTCGTTCACCATTTACAACGAGTACGAGCAGTCGCTTTCGCCGGAAGAGCTCGCCCGATTCGCGCCGTACACCCCGCTCCGGCTTGTCGCCGGGAACGTGCTGCTGGGGGACGGGATCAGTCATGCGGCCAAGTTCCGGTACGGTGCGGCGTTTTTTTACCTGCTCCGTGACGCTTCGGGCCGCCTCGCGGGGGAGAGCCCCAAAACCGAACCGGTCGTGCTGGTCGGCGGCGAATCGCTCGACGATACCGTCGAAGCGACACGGGGCGGAGTACTGGCGGTCGCGTCACTTTCCGGTAAGGTCGCAACGATTGCGCAGGGGAAACTTCTGGCGCGTTTTTTCCGGTACGGCGGCCGCTGTTATGTGTCGACCCTGGACGGTCCGCCCGGCTTCGGCTGGTGTTCGCTCGACGGCTTCGACGCCTGGCGCCGGTTCGGCGCGGCGCCGGCGGCCGTTGCGCCGGCTTCCGTCGTTTCGGCCGCCATGCCGGAGAGCCTGCGGGAGAAGATCCGCGCGAAAATCGAGGCCGCGAATGATGAGTACCGCCGTTTCTTCTCCCGGTTCGACGGCAGTACCGGCGCGGAAAAGGCCGTGCCGCACTGGAGCTGCGAGTGCACCGGGGCGCAATGCCGCTGTATCCTTTCGCCGCCCTACGATAAAAGCGACGAGCTATCGGAAAGTGCGCGGGAACTTCGTACCGAGATCGGGAATCTGCTCTCCGGGAGCGGGTTCATGCTGACCGGCGGGAGGGGAGAGATGGTGATCCTCCGGGAGGGGCAGCGTAAATAATTGCTCAGGTCGGCAGCCGCTCCGCGACCACATCGTAAATATTTCCGCGTACCACCCTGCGGATCTTGAAGGAAATGCCGTCGATTTTCATTGAAAAGTTTTCAGGCGGCGTTTTTCCGCCCGCCCGCTGCTTGAAAACCTGATCGAGGCTGAGGTCATCGTCGCGGGTGAGGTCGCCGTAGGCCCGGGTCTTGATCTGGTGGAAGGTGGCGCTGCCGCCCAGGCGGAAGCGGGTCTCGGAGAGGCGCACGATGAAGTCGGGCGGCGTATCGTACTCGTCCTGGAGATCCCCGACCAGGGTCTCGATGATGTCTTCGAGGGTGACGAGCCCCATCGTCGCTCCCTTCTCGCTTTGAACGATGGCGATATGCTGGTAGCCCCGGGTAAGCTTGGTCAGGAGCTCGGGAATACCCGCCAGCTCTTTCACAAAAGATACCGGCCGCATGATGCCGCGCAGCGACGGGTCGGCCGGGTTGACATGCAATGCCCCGACGATGTCCTTGAAGTTGACATAGCCTATAATGCGGTCGATGTCCCCGTTTTCGGCGAGCGGCAGCCGCGTATGGCGGTAGAGGTGGGCGGCAATGAGCCCGTCCTGCAGGTTCATCGTGGTACTGAGGGTATTGATATCGGGCCGTTCGATCATGACGTCCCGGGCTTTGAGCGTCGAGAGGTGGACACTGCGGGCGATGAGGCTCTCCTGCTCCTTGGTGATGAGGTTATCGAGCGCCGCCGACCGGGCAAGAACCCGGATGTCGCTGATCGAGGACTCTCCGGTCGAATGTCCCTTTCCCGAAAACGGATGGTTCATGAATTCGATGGCACTTATGATCGGTCCAAGAATCGCTACCATGGCGGCGAACGGTCGGGCGGCAAAAGCCGCGATACGGCGATTATGCCGGACGCCGAGGGTTTTCGGGAGAATTTCGCACCACTGAATCAGCATGTAGGAGAGAAAGAGTGAGAAGACGAAACTCCACTTGTTGCCGAAAAGCCTGCTGAACTGAGAACCGGCAAAAAATGCCCCGATCACGCTTGCCAGGGTGTTGATGATAAGAATCGCGGACAGCGGCTTCTGGATATTCGATTTCAGGCTGCGCCAGATGGCGCTCGCCGTCGGCCCCTTCTCCGCAATGCGCGCGACATCCGACCGGGAGAGGCTCAGGAGACAGGCTTCCATGAGTGAGCAGAAAAACGAGAAAAACATCGAGCACAGGAGAATTATGCCGAGCAGCATCATGAAACGAGGGTCCTTTTAGCCGGGTGACTGAAGATGATTGATCCTGCGCACGTTGCATTTTAAAAAATACATCATCTATCCGGACGGCACTTGTCGGGTGAATCCCGGTGGGCAAGGCGGGACGATCGGAAAAATTTTTGTGCTCGAATGCTTGAAGAATGTGTTATAATAATGTGTTGTAATATAGATTAAAAGTTACGGCTCAGGTCTTTTGAGAAGGTCGGCGCAGCTGTTTCGCCGGATGTGGATCGACAAGGGTAATCCAATCCTCCGATGCGTTGTCGGGGAGCGACGGCTCGCGGCGCCTCATCGTTAACGGTTTCAAAAATGGGGAATCTGTTGCACAATCATGCGCCGATGCGTCGATCGCCCCCCGCTATGAGGTGGTGGTTCGCATCTCTCCTGCTGATTTTTATCGTCATTCAGGGTGTTTTTGCCGCACGGGTCGGCATCGCCGTTTTTCCGTTGAAAAACGAGAGCGGCAGTGCACTCGACGAATGGGTTGGTTCCGCTATTGCCGGGACCATGTTTCAAAAATTACGGCTTCTCGACGGCGTGCAGGTGTGGGACCCCGTGTTCCTTTTCCAGGCCGATTCGACGGGCTGGCGGATGGAATCGGACTCTCTTGCCATGGTGCATCGCTCCCGATGGTTGTGGGATATTGCCATCGGCGGCAGCTATCGGGTGGAGGGTGATCGTCTCGTTGCCGATGTGCGGCTGTTCTGGGCGACCGGCGGGGAGGATCGGCCGCTGAGCGTTTCTTTGACGGTTGCCGACAAGACTTCCGATATTTTCCCTCTTGTCGACGATGCGCTTCTGAAAATTCTCGGGACCATCCGCTATCGGCTGTCATCGGCCGATTCGGCCGCTCTGCGCGGCGGTCCGACCGGTGACAGTATCGCCTTTCGAACTTTTGCGGCGGGATACGGTTACGAGATACGCGGCAACCCGAACGCCGCCCTGACCGCCTACGCCAGAGCGGAGGAGATCGATCCGGCTTTTGCCGAAGCATCGTGCCGCCAGGGAATGCTCTACCGGAGGGCAAACGACCCCGACCGGGCGCGGGCCGCACTTGAGCGTGCCGTAGCCCATGCGCCGCACGACGAAGAGGTGGTCGCCGCCTGGGCCGATTTCCTGCGGGAGTGCGATGACCCCGCCATAGCCTTCAGCTTTATCGACGCAAATCGCGTCCTTCTGGAAAAAACGCCGGAAGGTCTTCTTGCCATTGGAAGCCTCTATGCGGCAGCCGGCGAGTATCAGCGGGGAATCGCAACCATCGGGCAGGCCGTGGCCCGCGGCCCTTCCGACCTGGAGCCCGCCTTCGAGCTTGGACGTGCCTACGCTGCTGCCGGCGATTTTGGGCAGGCCTGCGACATCTTCAATAATCTGATCCGTTTCCGACCCGATTATCCCCGCTATTACGTCGCTCTCGGCGAAGCCTTCCGGCGCGCGGGGAGGCTGACGGAATCGGCCGCCATACTGGAATCCGCCCTGGGATTCGCGCCGGAAAATCCTTCGATCCTTCTCAGCCTCGCCCACACCTGCGTCATGCTTGGCTGGTATGCAAAAGCGGAGCAGCTGCTTATCCGCGCGAAAGAGGCCTCCCTGCCGACGCAGGATATCGAGGTGTACCTGGGTGTTGTCCGCTGGTACGAGGGCAGGCGGGAGGAGGCGTCCCGCTGCTTCGATTCCGCTTCGCGCATCCCCGCAACGCGTCAATCCTCCTTTAATAACCTCGGCGACCTGCACTTCCTCGAGGGTTCTCCGGCCGCCGCAATCCAGGCATACCTGAAGGCGGACCGATCCGGGATCGCCAATGCCGTCGTTCTTGATAACCTGGCCCTCGCCTACCAGGCCGAGGGCAGCCTCGGGAAGGCGGCGCACTGCTACGACCGGCTGCTCCGCGGGCAGCCGGACCGGATCGACATTCTGGTACGGCTTTCCGGGATTGATGCCCAACTCGGCCGGGATAAGGATGCCGAACGAACCTGCCGGAGAATTATCGAGCTGGAACCCGATAACGAAGCGGCCATCAGGGGGCTGGCCCGGGTACTCATGAAACACCACCGGTACGGCGATGCCCTGGAGCCGGTTGACAACTATCTCGCCCATGCTCCGCCGAGCCGGGAATTCATGAATCTGAGCGCCTCGATCTGCCTGTGCATGAAGTCCTACGGGCAGGCGCTGGCGCGCTCCCGTGCGCTGCTGCGACTGTTTCCCGACGATTCCGGCGGTCTTCTCGGCGTGGGGGAGAGCATGTACGGACTCATCAAATACGGCGGCTATCGCGATTATGACAACGCTCTCTATGCGCTCAAGCTGGCCGGAATCGGCGCACCGGATAATCCGGTTCCTTTCCGGCTCATGGGCGACCTCTATGCGGATTACAAGGGATACGGCGAACTGGCAATTGAGTACTGGAAAAAAGCGCTGGCTTTGACACATGATAAGGATATGCGGAAAAACCTTGCATTGAGAATAGCGGGAAAGCAATAGATGCCCTCGAATTGTCCAATGAGCTATCGGATTGCACTGCTGGCGGCATCGTGCCTCCTCGGCGCCTTCGACCCGGCCCACACCGCCGGAGCCCCCGACGGCATTGCCCCGCCCGGAATCGGCAGGGTGGCAATTGACACAGCGGGAAAGAAAAAAATGTCGGGAATTCTCGGCTATATCGTCGATACCGCGGCGCTGAAGAAGGCAAGGATCCATCCATCCGGTGGGTTGTATAACCAGCCCCAGCCCCTGCACTTCGATGTCCCTGCCGGGGAACAGGTCTATTACTCCTTCGACCCGATAGCGCCGCCGGAGTATTTCAAAAAATATGAGGGCGCGGTAGCGACTCCCTCCGGTATCAACAAGGTGCGGTATTTTGCAGCCGACAGCGTCGCGGGCCGGATGACCCCGATCATGGAGGAGGAATTTATCCTCGATACCGCCGCTCCGAAGATTTATCTCCAGGTAGTTGAGGGCACGGCGGCCGATACCCTGAAACTGATCATGAAAAAAAGGGGAGTCATCCGTTATACCCTCGACGGCACCCAACCCGACAGCGGCAGTCGGTTCTTCCGCATGAGGGGCGGCACCGATTCCGGATCCGGAGCGCAACTGCTGGTTATCGCGCATAGCGGAACAGGCCGGCTGAATGCCGTCGCCATCGACGAGTCGGGAAACCGATCGAGCCCCTTGCAGTGGGAGCGGCACTACGATGCCGAAGCGCCCCAGCTCACGCTCGCTCCCCCGGGCGGACATTTCAATCAGCCCCAGACGATGCTCATTACGGCCGACAAGCCGGCAACCATCTTCTACACTCTCGATGGGTCGGATCCCCGCGAAAAGGGCATCGAGTATCCGCGTCCGGGGATCGTCATCTCCCGTGAGGGAACCACGACGATCCGCTGTCGGGGCCGGAGCCCCGACGGGACGTGGTCTGAGGAACGCTCGGCGCGATTCGACCTCGATACCCGATCTCCCGAAATTCGATACCATCTCCTGCCGACCGGGCAGGAAGGGCACTATTCCGCGGTGCTCGAAACGACGGAACCGGCAACCATCTACTACGAAATCGGGGGCGCGACACCCACCCTCAAATCGCCGGTCTATGCGACCCCGCTGTCGCTCCGCCAGGGGCAGAGTTTTTCCTACTTCGCCACCGATCTCTACGGCAATCCCGGCAAGGTAGTCGTGGTTGACGATCTGAACAGGCCGGGAATCGTCGCGGTTCCGGACGGCGGTATTTTCAATGCGCCGGTTCCGGTCCATTTCAAAACCACCATCCCCGGAGTCGTCTACTGCCGTCTGCTGCCGGATTCGAATTTTACCCCGGAACGCGACTCGGTGGTCATTGCCGCCGAGGGTGAAAATGTCCTGGAATATTATGTGAAACTGATGGACGGTGCGGTAAGCGCGGTGCGACGCAGCGTATTTTTTACCGATTGGAACCCGCCCCGGGTCGGCATCGGCATATCCCGGAAAGCCGGAGATTCGATCACCATACTCTTCCGATGCAGTAAGAATGCAACTTTTTATTACACCACCGACGGATCCGTTCCCCTTCCCGGCCGCAATGCGCGGGTCGCCGGCGATAAGCTGCATCGGTCGCAGGACCGCATAACGGTGGCGGCTACCGGCGACTGCACGTTCTCCTTTTTTGCGGAGGATGTGGCCGGCAACCGGAGTACCGTCAAGACGATCAACCTTTCAAAGCCCCAGGTGACTTCCGACATTCCGGTGAGCGGCAGCCGCCCCTACGCCAGGATGCTCTCCATCACCCTGTCGTCCGATCCCGGTGCAACGGTGCACTACAACCGTCATGGAAAGATGCCCTCCCTCGACGCGCCGCCTTGTACCGCGCCAATTCCTCTTGTCGGTTCGGATACCATCATCGCGATTGCCGTCGACGGCTCCGGCCTGGTCGGCGACCCCGATACCTTCGTCTATCTTATCGATCTTCCTCCCTCCGCGCATTTTACCACGCATCCCGACACCCTGATCGCCGGGGAGCCGGTGGCGTTCGATGCATCGAGCAGCATCGACAAGGAGACGCCGCTCGCTCGCCTGCGGTTCCGGTGGAATTTCGGCGGCGACGGCAATTTTACCGGGCAGGCGACCTCCGATCCGCGGGCGAGCCATGTATTCGGCGCTCCGGGAAGATATTCGTCGAAACTCGAAGTGACGGACGAACAGGGCAATACCGGGGTCTTCGCCTGTTCCCTCACCGTGCTGGATCGGTGTCCGGCAGGCATGGTCTCCACGAGTACGGATGATGGACATGCGGTATGCATCGACCGTTACGAATACCCGAATGTACAGGGCAGGCTTCCGCGTACCTCGATTTCCTGGGTGGAAGCGAAGATCGCCTGCATCGATGCCGGCAAACGGCTCTGCACCAGGCGGGAGTGGGAATCGGCCTGCAGGAACGGTTCCGGGAGCACCTATCCCTACGGCAATACCTACGACAAAAATCGTTGTCCCACCGAAGGTCGCCGGGCATGGAAAACCGGTACTTTCACCAAATGCATGTCGGGCGGAATCGCCGACATGGTGGGGAATGTCTGGGAGTGGGTTGAAGATAAAGAGGAAGATTACCCGTTCATGATGGGCGGATCGTATCGCGACGGGAAAGATGCAAATTGTGGGTTGGCAATGCCCGGGTCCCTTTCGACGCGGACGGAGGATGTCGGGTTCCGATGCTGCAAATAACGACACGTTTGCTTCTCTGCGCGGCGTTTGCCGCCGTCGCGCTGCCCGCCTCGGCGCAGCGGACCCGAAGCGCCGAGGACTCCCTGCAGGTCGAGTGGCTGTTGGAGGCGCTCGACAGCGGCCAGGCCGTGTCCCTCTCCCCGGTGGCGGTCACGCTTCCGACCGATGTACGGTCGGCGCTGGATCGTTACCGGGACGGCGAATTCCGCCGCGCCGCGGA
Source organism: uncultured Fibrobacteraceae bacterium (assembly GCA_964651515.1). Classification (GTDB taxonomy): domain Bacteria; phylum Fibrobacterota; class Chitinivibrionia; order Chitinivibrionales; family Chitinispirillaceae; genus BOG-1184. The sequence goes on along the minus strand of CAZYYB010000015.1, from coordinate 10,145 downwards.
AAACCTGGAAAAATTGCGTATCCTCAACCTCCCCGACGGGCGGATGGATTTCATACTCTCCGTCCTCGGGGAGAGCTATCGTCAGCTCGGCTGCCGCGGGCTTGCCGCACGGGATTTCCGTACGGTTATCGACCGGTATCCCGCCTCCGATAATGTGCCGGCCGGCTACTACCGTCTGCTGGAGTTCGCCGTGGCGGATGACGAGCACGACCAGGCCGATTCGCTCTATGCGGTGTTCTGCAGAAATTACGCGTCGCATCCGCTGATGAGCGCCGTGCACTATCTCGGGGCGCTCAACGATTATGAGCATGGGGAGTATGCTGCCGCACTCGGGAAACTCGCGAAGATCCCCGGCTCCTCTGCGGTGCTTCCGAAAACGCGCTTCCTGTCCGCCCTCTGCCGGATTCAGACCAGGGAGTTCAGCGAGGCTCTCCAGACGCTGACCGAGCTGCGTAAAAACGGCGGCAGCGGTGAGATCGGTTATGAGACCTCGATTCTCATGGGGGATATTTTCAGCCTCAAGAACAACCCCCAGGAGGCGTTGACCTACTACCGGAAGGTTCCGGCGAAGGCGAAACGCTTCAAATACGCACAAGTGAAGATCGCCCAGTGCTACTTTGACATGGGCAATTACCGGAAAAGTGCGAAACTGGCTCTCGCTTTTCTGGAGAAGAATCCGGCGAACGCCTCTTATTTTGAAATCGCATCGGTGCTTGAGGAGGCCTACGGGCGGCTGGGAGACAAGGCAAATTCGGCACTGGTCAGCCGGCTGATCAGGCAGGAGATCGTGAATGCACGGCTCACCTTCGAGATTCTGGATGAAGTCGACCGGATTGCCGATATGCTCTCAGCCTGGCAGGCCATCGAACACATAGCCGTTCGCGAAGGGCGCTCCTCCCTGGAGGAGGAGGTTACCGCCAATTCACGCCAGTTGCAGGACCTCGAAAGCCGGTTCTATACTCTCCTTAAAGATGTCGCGCCGGAGGGGTCACCGGGCAGCGGCCCGGATGGCGCGCCGGGAAGCAGGTTTCCCTACCAGGCAGAGCGGCGATACCTCGGGATGCTCAAGGCCGGAAAGGATCTCTGCCTCGATTCGATTGCCGGGCTGCAGAAGCGTATGGTGATGGCGGGGGCGCATCCGGCCGGAGCCGTTTCCGATACGAATGGAGGTCCACCGATTGCCGAGGACAGTCTGCGCGAATCGATCGATACGTTGAAGCGCCGCCGGGAGCAGTACGATCACGAATATGCAACCGTCGTAAGGGAGTGCATCGGCAAGGAGTATAAGAACCGCGAGGGCGATGAGGAGCTTCAGGCGAAATTCATCGACTGGGTCTTCGCAAAATACCAGGAGACCAAGGCAGAGCTTCTGCGGGCGAGTGAACAGATTTCGGCGAGGAAAAAAGCATCCGCCCGGCCGGGCGAGGTGAAGAAAGCCGCCGAACCGAATGCCCCCCCGGTCGCGGCGAAGGCGAAAAAAGCCGATAAGCTTCCGGAAAAAGTGTATACCGAAGCGGATCGCGACCGGCTCGTCGAGATGATCGCCGCCGACCGCGAAGGGTTGGTCAGCCATCTTCGCACCAGCCTCGAAGTTTACCCGAAAAGCAAATATTACGCGAAGATCCTCTTCCGTCTGGCCGAGTTGTATTTCGATGCCGCCGGCGACGAGTTCCAGTCCGCCCTGAGCGCCTATGAACAGAAAATGGCGCAGGGCAGGGATACCGCGGGGCTCGCGTTCCCCGAGTACCATCTCGAAAAGGTCGTTACAACCTACGATGAAATAATCACCCGCTTTCCGGGGGACGAGGTGGCGGAGGATGCGTACTTTTACAAGGCGCTCGCGCTGGATAAGTGGGGGAAAGAGGACGATGCCATTGCCGTCATGCAGGGGCTCATCGAAAAATTTCCGCAGAGCCAGTACTTCGTCGAAGCCAATATGCGCATCGGGAAATACTACTTCGACCATCCGAAGGTGGAAAACGGGCGCGGGTACACCCTGGCGGCCGATGCGTACCGGCGCGTGCTGTTTTTCCGGGATCATCCGCAGTATTATGCGGCCCTGTACCAGCTTGGATGGTGTTACTACATGCAGAACCAGTACGAGGACGCCATTGCGGTATTCAAATACCTCATCGAAGGCTCTCACCCCGATTTCAATCTTGCAAAGCGCGAGGAAAACCAGGTTAAAAACCCGCTGCTCCGCGAGGAAGCGGTCGACTACATCGCCGTTTGTTACGATTTACTCGGCAAGATGGACGATGCCGTCGGCTTCCTGAAACTGACCAGCCCGGATTATGCGGCGATGGTGGTGAAACGAATCGGCGAGCTCCGGGAGGAGGACCTCGATTATCCCGGCGCCATCCGCGCTTACCGGCGTCTTTTAACCGAATATCCCGGGAGCCGGGATGCGCCGAACAGCTCCGTATCGCTCATCAGGCTTTACGACAGCCACAAGAATGCCGATTCCGCGATGCTCCTGCGCGAGGATTTCACCGCACGGTACGGTCGGGGCGGGGAGTGGCAGAAGCAATTCGGCGGCGACAGCTCGCTGCGGAAATCGGTCGACTCGATGGCCGTCGCCAACGGCCTCTTCGTTGCCGATGCCTCCTACCGGCTTGCCGACTCCACGAAGAACCGCGTCGAATACCAGCATGCCGCGCGGAACTACGAATATCTCATCGAGACCTATCCGCAGGACCCGCATGCGGCCGAGGCACTCTGGAACCTGGCCGTGATCCTCGATACGAAGACCCTGGACAAGGAACAGGCATTCGTCCGGTATACCGCCTACAGCAAGTTGCCGTCCGTCGATTCGACCCGACGGGAGCAGGCGGCCCTCAACGCCTTTGCAATCGGCCAGGGGCTCCTGCCGCCCGATTCCCTGACCCGGAAGGGTGAGATCGACAGCGCCGCAATGCGGGTCGTCGCCGCCGCCCTGAACTACGGCGCGCTTTTCCCGCAGGGGAGCTCCTGGAGCAAGGTGATGCTCGGTCTCGGCGCGGTGTATTTCAACCGTCATCTTTTTGCCGATGCCGAGAAAACCTATGCGGCCATCGGGGCGCACGGTCAGCGCGGCCCCGACTATTTCGAAGCGCTTCTGTTTCTCGGGCAGTGCCGGTATGCGGAGGAAAACTGGGGAGCGGCAAGCGAGGCGTTCGAGCAGGTATGGAAAAACACCGGCGATGAAACGCTTCGGGCTTCCGCACGGAAACTCCTGCTCCAGTCCGAGTTCCTGAATGCGAAAAAAGTCGACAGCCTGGGCAATGCCCAGCAGGCCGCCGAGCTTTACCGCTCGATCGACGATCAGTTCCCGGGAAGCGAGTACGGCGACGTGGTCCTGTTCAATTCCGCCGAGGCCATGGAGAAGCTCGGCAAATGGGACACGGCCTGCCGTCGGTACGAGGACCTGATCACCCGATACCCGCAATCGAAGCTTGCCGCCGGTGCGCTGTTCAACGCCGCGGGCGATTATGAGAAGTTTCAGCGGTTCGACCTGGCCGTTCAGGCGTACGAGCGCATCGTGACGGCCTATCCCGCTTCCGACAAGGCCAAGGATGCGCTGTTCAACGTCGGGTTCTGTTACGAAAAACTGGGGAAACCCGACAAGATGGCCGAGGCGGACGAGCGGTACAGCGAGCTGTATCCCGGAGAAAAAAACGTGGAACTCATGCTCCTGCGGTCCGGGGCCTACTATGTCAAGGCCGGCATGCCCGATCGGGCCATCGAGGTCTACCGCAATTTTATCAGCCGGTATCCCCGGCACCCGCAGGCGATCGAGGCGAATTTCATGCTGGCAAAGTGCTATTACGACAAGGGGTACATCGAAAACGCGCTCATCGGTTTTGCCCAGACCGAGCAGTTGAATGCCGATTTTTCAAAAGCCAATCTTACTGCGGATGATTTTCATGCGGCAGAGGCGGCCTATTATTCCGCCGTCATCAAGCGCGATAAATTCAGCGCGCTCAAATTCACGGGGAGCGGCGACGACCTGTCGAGAATCATGCGCGAAAAAAGCGGACTCATGGCCGATGCGGAGGGCTCGTTCCGGCGGGTGATGGAGTATCGCAGTCCGCGTATTTTCGAGGCTGCCAATGCCATCGGTCGCCTGTACGAGGACCTCGGGCTGGCCTGGAAAAACCAGGTGCGCCCACCGCTCGACCCCATCCATGCCGCACTGCTCGAAAAGGACATCCTGACCGTCTCCTCCGCGCTGCTCCAGAAGTCGTTCATTCCCTATGGCAAGGTACGCAGCATCGCGAAAGCCTTCGATACCCTGTCGGTCGAACAAAAGGGATGGATCGCGAAATCGGACAGCGCGCTGAGGAAAAACCTCATCGATGCCGGAGGATGGCTCTGGTCCGCCGCGGGCGCGATGCAGGACGCGCCGGTTCCCGCCGAGATCCGCGAAAAGCCGGTTCACTATTACCAGTACCGGAAGCGTCTCCTCGAAACCGTTCTTCCCCTGAAGCGCAGTGCACGGGATTATTACATCGGCGCGCTGTCGCTCGCCGATTCGCTCGGCATCACGGGGAAGGAAATCGACAGCTGCCGCACAATGTTTGCCTATGCGAATTATTCGATCGGCGAGGAGTACGACAGCCTCAATGCCGAGATCCTCGCCCGCGCCAGGGAGCTGGGCGCCGACAAGTCGAAGGAGGATAAGGAGGATATCGTCTTCCAGTTGCAGGACATATCCTATGAGTTGCAGGATAAGGCCATCGAATATTTCGAGGAGGGATTGGCGAGCGTCGGCCAAAACAAGCTGCAGTCGAGCGTCTGGTCCCGGAAAATTCTCGAAAGCCTCGCCCGGCTCGACCCGACGAAATACGGCCGGGCTTTCTATCAGCCGGTCACGCTCGTGTCGGACAGCGGCTGGTTCGTTCGTGCCGACACCGTCGCCGGGTGGAATTCCGCCAAGCCGCCCATGGGCGGCTGGACCGGTGCGCCGCTGCTTTCTCCCTGCACCGCAAAGGATTTTGCCGCGGTCCACGCTTCGTACCTCGGTGACGCGAGCGGCGTGCCGCTCGCTTTCTACTGGAAAAACCTGTTCCTTGCCGGCGCTCCGCGCAGTGCGGACGTCCGGGTCTTGACGCGGTCGGGCTACCGGTTTTATGTCAACGGGATGCTTATCCTGAGCGATACCGTCGGCAAGGCGACGCCGCCCGCGCTGCCCGACAGCGCCGTCGGCATTACCTCCACGCTCAGGGGCGGCGACAACTGGGTGGCCCTCGAAGTGCATGAACGCGATCCGGGCGAGGGGGGGACGGCCGTCGTGCTCAGCGCCATGATCGATACGACCGAACACTTCGTGTCGTCAATGATTGCGCCGCACCTCGCCGTCGCGGCGCCGGCGCCGAAAATGCCCGACTCGTCCGCCGCGATGCCCGCCGTGGTCAAGCCCGTCGCGTCCGGGACCCTTCAGGGAGCGCCCGTCGCGTCCGTGGAGCGGCTCCCCATGACGCCGGTGCCGCCGCCGCAGCCGGCCGTCGCGCCGCGTACCGAGGGTGAAGCGATCCAGGCCATCGAGGACTACAAGAAGCGTGAAGCGGCGGCCGAGGATGAAATAGTAAAGGAACAATTCGCGATCGACCAGCTCAAGGCGGCGCAGGACAGCGTGGATGCACAGCTGAAAAAGATAAAAGGGACGAAATAAGGGAAGAAAAAGGCTTCGTTACTGCTCAGGTGGGGGAACCACCGAAAGGTGGTTCCCCCTGGCCCCTGGCCGCGCGAAACGCGCGTCCTGGGGCACACCCTCTCCTGCGGGAAGGGGCGGCAATGCTTGCCTTTGGCAAGCGCTCGCCCTCTCCCGCAACGCCCACCATGAGGGAGAAAAAACATTGGAAAAGAGGAGGGGTGAGTTTGCTTGTTAAGCGCTTTTGCCGAAATCATCCTTTATTATCGGTCCAATAAATGGAGGGCATGGAGGGCCAGGTAAAATGACCTTTTCACGTATTTTTGCTACCTAATGATGGCGTTGCGGAAGTGCAGAGGCCACTCCGCAGGAGCCCGCAGGGCGCGAGGCCGGACGCCGAGCGTGAATAGCCCGGAACTTTCGCAGAAAGGGGGAGCAGTAACAAGGCTTCAGACTTCAGGTTTCCGGCCTCAGGATAAAAATGAAGGAGTTGATACGATGAGGGTAAGGTTAAGGCCGGGCCGGTTCAGTCCTCATCATCCTCATCCACATACGCCATTTCCCCCTCGTCATCACTGACTCGTTCCTTCGCGTCCATCTCCCGGTACTGAATCTCATACGCGTATCCCTGCTCGGTCAGGAACAGTTGCCGGTTCATGGCAAAATCGAGTTCCTTGGACTCCCGGGTGACGATGGAGTAGAAGACCGCCTGCTCACCGGCCTTCTTGGGCCGCAGGATGCGGCCCAGGCGCTGGGCCTCTTCCTGGCGTGAGCCGAAGGAGCCGGAGACCTGGATCGCCACATTGGCATCCGGAAGATCGATGGCGAAGTTGCCGACCTTGGAGAGGACGAGGGTCTTGATCTCGCCCGCGCGGAAGGCATCGTAGAGCTCGTCGCGGCGGTTGGACGGGGTGATTCCGGTGATGATCGGCGCGCCGGTTTCGCGGGCGAACATGTTGACCTGGGAAAGATACTGGCCGATGATGAGCACCTGGTCGTTTTTATGCCGCTCCAGGAGCTCGTGCACGATCGGCAGCTTGCTCGGGTTCTCGTAGGCGAGCCGGATCTGCTTCTTGGCGGTGAGGGAGAGGTATTTGAGCTTTTCCCGGGGCGGGAGGTCGACGCGGATCTCCACGCATTTCGCGGTGGCGATCCAGCCCTGCCGTTCGAGATCCTTCCAGGGGACGTCGAATTTCTTCGGACCGATCAGCGTAAAGACATCCTTCTCGTGCCCGTCCTCGCGGATGAGCGTCGCGGTCAGGCCGAGCCGGCGACGGGCCTGCAGGTCGGCGGTAAATTTGAAAACCGGTGCGGGAAGAAGGTGAACCTCGTCGTAGACGATGAGGCCCCAGTTTTCCGCATTGAAAATCCCGTAGTGAACGAAGGGATCGGTTTTTTTCTTGCGGTAGGTGAGAATCTGGTACGTTGCGAGGGTGATCGGGCGAATCTCCTTGACCTCGCCGCTGTACTCCCCGATGTCGGCCGTCGCGATATCCGTTTTGTCCAGAATCTCCCGCCGCCACTGGCGCGCCGCGGTCACGTTGGTGACCAGCACCAGCGTCCGGCGCTTGAGCAGGCTCATGGCATAGATCCCGACCACCGTTTTCCCGGCGCCGCAGGGAAGAACGATGACCCCGCTGCCGCCCGGCGACTGGGCGCTGCCGATGAACGCCTCGGCGGCTTGTCGCTGGTACTCCCGCACCGTAAATGCCGACCCGTCGCCCAGCGTGGGGCGCAGGCCGATCGGAAACGGCGCGCCGTCCACATAGCCGGCCTTATCGAAGGCCGGGAAGCCCATCCCGATGAGCGCCTGCTTGATAAGCCCACGGTGTGCCCCGGGCAGGCCGATGCGATGCTCATCGATCTTCTGTCCGAGCAGCCCGGCGAGACGCGGGTGCCGGCTGAGGTGGGAGAGAAGAACGCCGTCATCGGCCCGGAGCATGAGCTGCCCCCCGACCTCCTCCAGGACGATCTTCCCGAACCGCCCCATGAGCTCCACGATGTCGTCGGCGACGTTCGACGGCAGGGGATACTTTGAATAGCGGTCCAGCCGCGCGATGACCTCCCGGGCGGTCATGCCGAGCGCCGCCGCATTCCAGAGGGAGAGCGGCGTGATCGAATACGAATGGATGTATTCCGGGCTTTTATCGAGGTGCGCGAACTCACTGACCGCGTTTCGTGCATCGGCAAACAGCGGGTTATTGACTTCGAGAAGGATTGAGCTGTTGCTCTGAACGATCAGCGGATTATTGATGTTCACGGTCATCTCTTGAGATTCTCTTCGTCGGCGCAATAACGGGACAATCCCTGAAAATACCTTAAAGCCATGCCGATTAAACCGTAATCGACGCAGGAAACCGAAAGTGCCGTGGGGAGATATATTTTTATGCATCATCGAGAGGCGAGGCCGGTGCACCATCTGGAAAAAGGATTCGTTCACTGCTATACCGGGAGCGGCAAGGGGAAAACGACGGCCGCCCTCGGACTGGCACTGCGGGCCGCCGGGGCGGGCCTCAGCGTATTCATCGTTCAGTTTGCCAAGGGAACGGACACCAGCGAACTCAAGGCGCTCCGAAAATTCACAAAAAATATCACGGTCAGGCAGTTCGGCACCCGGGCCTTCATTAAAAATCCGCCGTCGGGCATCGACCGCATGCGGGCCGCGCACGGTCTTGCCGCGGCTAAAAGCGTTATCGCATCGGGCCGCTACGACCTGGTGATTCTCGATGAGGTGTGCGGCGCCTGCCACCTCCGGCTCATTCCGACAGACGAGATCGTTCTGGCCGTGAAGGCGCGTCCCGTGACCGTCGAGGTGGTGTTCACCGGCAGGAATGCGCCGAAGGAGCTCATCGAAGCCGCGGACATCGTCACCGAATGCAGGGAGATAAAGCATTACTATTCGCTCGGCGTGCGGGCAAGGAAAGGGATCGAATATTGATGGGGAGTCGAAAATGAAAACGTATAGGGGTGCACCTATTTTGAAAGGATCGTCGAGTACCATGAAATTTCAACGCCTCGCTTCTCTTGCCGTTGCCGCCGCTTCCTGCGCACTCGTTTGCTGTACCGTTCCCGCGGCCCATCGCAGCTATACCCTGAACCAGAGTTATGCGGCGGCGAATTTGTCAAACAGGAAGATGGTCGTCGTCATGCCGGGCGATGCAGGCATCCTAATCAACAACCGGGCCGATGTGACCGACAACTTCGGCGGGGCCAACGCCACGCCGGAATCGAGAATCAGGAAGTACTATTTCCCCGAATTTTTAAAGGCCTTCAGGTCGCTGGTATCGAGCGATTCGGTGGTGTCGCTCGGCGACGTGCGGCCGGACCTCACGCAGGACAGTCTCGGCGTGCAGGACAGCACGCTCAAAACCGGTACCGACAGCCTGCCGGAGAGCTACCGGATTCCGGCTAAATCCCGCATGCAGGCGCTGGGGCTCGGCAACAGCGTCGTCGTCATTGTCGAACGGATCGAGTTCAAACGGAATCCTTTCTACATCCAGTATTACTGGGACGAAAAAACGAGGAGGCTTGCCAATCTGCAGGCCGACGCGCGGGTGCTCATCTGGGACTGCAAAAGCGATGCACCGGTTTTCTACGGAACCTTCACGACCACCGTCGATTTTCAATTCGGCCTGCAGCGGAAGCACTGGGATGAGTCGGCGGCGGAGATGGCAAAAAAAATAGTGACTGCGGCGAAGTGCTTATAATTTAATTGAGGTAATAATTCAGGCGTTTGTTCATAGGTGTCAGCTTTGGAGGGGGAACCCCCGCAAGGTGGTTCCCCCTCGCTGCATCCCGGCCGAAAACGAGGCCGGTATTCCTGCGGAGGTGCGCGCCGATGCCTGCGTTCCGCAGGCGGCCGCTCACTTTACGCGAAAGGTAAAATCATCGTTATTGTTTTCAAGGAGGTTTTCAATGAGAGGATTGTTTGGTTTGATGAAATCTGGGTTGGTTATTTTCGGGATAGTGGCTGCATCTTTGGTGATTGGGGGATGCGGCAGTAAAAGCAATCCGACCGGGACGAATAAGGTAACTACGGTTGCGGGCATGGTCCAAATTCCCGGCGGAACATTCCAGATGGGATCGAACAATACGTCATTGGAATCATTGATTGGAAATGGTGAGCCGGTCCACAGCGTAACGGTATCATCATTCTATATGGACACTACGCTGGTAACGCAGGCAAGTTATCAGGCGCTTATGGGGGTTAATCCCTCCTATTTCGATACCGGAGCATTGGCACCGCGCAAACCTGTGGAAAGTGTGACATGGTTTGATGCTGTGCTCTATTGCAATGCACGAAGCAAGCAAGACGGGTACGATACTATTTATTCGTATACTACGATAACGGGTACGCCGGGCAATGGCTGCACCGATCTTGGCAGTTTAGCGATGGATTTTACGAAGCATGGCTACCGGTTGCCGACTGAGGCGGAATGGGAATACGCATGCCGGGCCGGGAGTACGGCGGATTATTACTGGGGACAGAGCTATCCTCCTCAAACGACAGCGG
>CAZYYB010000014.1:0-47736 GCA_964651515.1 uncultured Fibrobacteraceae bacterium | reverse complement strand
CGCCGATACGGCGTAGTCGGTCTTGAGGTAGTTGCGGAACCCGTCAGCGGCCGGTTCGAGCATGGCGAAGGAGGCCGCATCGGTTTGCTCCTGCGACGCATCCGTACGTCCCGGGGTGAAGGGAACAGAGAGCGCATGGCCGGCACTCTTGGCCGCCTGCTCGATGCCGGCGCATCCGGCAAGGACAATCAGGTCGGCGAGCGAAACTTTTTTCCCGCCCTGCCGCGCGCCGTTGAACTCCCTCCGGATTCCCTCGAAGGTCGCCAGCACCTTCTTCAGCCGGGCGGGCCGATTCACTTCCCAATCCTTTTGCGGTGAGAGCCGAATGCGCGCCCCGTTTGCGCCGCCGCGCTTGTCGGAGCCTCGGAACGTCGAGGCCGACGCCCAGGCGGTCGAGACCAGTTCGGCAATGGAGAGGCCTGCGGCAAGGATTTTTGCTTTGAGCTCCGCAATGTCGGCCGCATCGACGAGCGGATGGTCGACTGCGGGAAGTGGGTCCTGCCAGATAAGCTCTTCGGTGGGAACCTCCGGGCCGAGGTAGCGCGAGCGGGGACCCATGTCGCGGTGCGTCAGCTTGAACCACGCCCGGCCGAAAGCGTCGGCGAACTGGTCCGGATGCTCGTAGAATCGCCGGGAAATCTTTTCGTAAGCCGGGTCGAACCGCAGGGATAAATCGGTGGTCAGCATCGACGGTGCGTGGTGCTTCGACGGATCGTGCGCATCGGGGATCGTACCGGCGCCCGCGCCCTGTTTCGGTTGCCACTGCTGCGCCCCGGCCGGGCTCTTCGTCAGCTCCCATTCGTAACCGAACAGATTATGGAAGAAGTTGTTGCTCCACTTCGTCGGCGTTGTGGTCCAGACGACTTCGAGGCCGCTCGATATCGTGTCGCCCCCCTTGCCCGAACCAAACCTGCTCTTCCAGCCGAGACCCTGCTCCTCGAGGGGAGCGGCTTCCGGCGCCGGGCCCACCAGTGCGGCATCGCCGGCACCATGGGTCTTGCCGAAGCTGTGGCCGCCGGCGATCAGCGCGACCGTTTCCTCGTCGTTCATCGCCATGCGGCCGAAGGTCTCGCGGATATCCCGCGCCGCGGCGAGCGGGTCCGGCTTGCCGTTCGGCCCTTCCGGGTTGACATAGATGAGGCCCATCTGCACCGCGGCCAGAGGGTTCTCGAGTTCGCGGTCGCCGGTGTAGCGCTTGTCGCCAAGCCACTCTCGCTCCGTCCCCCAGTAGATGTCCTCCTGCGGCTCCCACACGTCCTCGCGACCGCCGCCGAAGCCGAAGGTATTGAAGCCCATCGACTCCAGCGCGCAGTTGCCGGCGAGGATCATCAGGTCGGCCCAGGAGATCCTGCTGCCGTATTTCCGCTTGACCGGCCAAAGCAGTCGGCGCGCCTTGTCGAGGTTCACGTTGTCCGGCCAGCTGTTCAGGGGGGGAAAGCGCTGCGCCCCGCCTCCCGCCCCGCCGCGGCCGTCCCCGGTGCGGTAGGTGCCCGCGCTGTGCCACGCCATCCGGATGAAGAACGGCCCGTAATGACCGTAGTCGGCCGGCCACCACTCCTGCGAGTCGGTCATAAGCGCGGAGAGATCCTTCTTCAGGGCCTTAAAGTCGAGTTTTTTAAACTCTTCGGCGTAGTTGAACTTCTCACCCAGAGGATTACCCAGGGGTGAGTTCTGGTGAAGAATTTTGAGGTTCAACTGGTTCGGCCACCAGTCCCGGTTGGACGTTCCCCTGCCGTGCCGGTGAATCCCGCGCTCGTCGCTCATAATGCTCGCTCCTCCCGTTGGATGACGTGTTGAAGGGCCTGGTATGAATAATAGTGTTTTTCCGACCCATCCCGCCAACCGCCACTTCTAAAGTCAAAATCCGTTTTTTTCTACCTAATGATGACGTTGCGGAAGTGCCGACATTATATTTCGGACCAGGGCGGCTTCGTGGTAAAATAGCGAGGGTTGCAGCTATATTTTTAACCCTATGATTTCAGAGAGGCCAGCTACGTCAGACCAGTCGTGCCGGTCAGCCAAACCCGGCTCCCCCCTGATTTCCAGCTTCATCGCCCGCTATAAGAGCCTCGTCCCCGGCGAAGCCTCCGTTCTGGCCGCGGTAAGCGGCGGGGGCGACTCCACCGCGCTTCTCCACATGCTCCACGGCCTGCGGGAGCGGCTCGGCATACGGCGGCTCGGCGTTCTTCATGTCAATCATGGGCTGCGCGGCGCGGAGTCGGACGGCGACGAGCGGTTCGTCGCCGGGCTTGCGGAACGACTCGGCTGCCCCTTTTTCCCGAAAAAACTCGATGGCGGATCGCTCCACGCGGCCGGCATGGAGGAGTGGGGGAGGCGGGAGCGCTACCGTTTTTTCCTTCTGACCATGCGGCGCGAAGGGTTCGACGTCGTCGCCACCGGACACACTGCCGACGACCAGGCCGAAACGGTCCTGATGCGCGTCATGCGGGGGGCCGGGCTGCGCGGCATGCGGGGAGTGCTGCCGAAGCGGGATGACGGCATCATCCGGCCGATGCTCGACCTGCGGCGACAGGAGATCGTTTCCTGGCTCGAAGCCGGGAAGCGCGGCTTCCGCAGCGATTCGTCGAATGACGACTGCTCCTTCGGGAGAAATCGTATCAGGCATGAGGTACTGCCCAGGCTCGAAAAAATCGAGCCTGGCGTCCGCGAAAAGCTTACGAGGCTTGCCGCGCTTTCGAATGAGCTCTGGGCATCCATGCGGCCCGGGGTCGACCGGTGGATCGGCACGCATGTCAGGGGAACGGCCGGGAGGTTCGGCATCGAAAAGGCGGGGTTTGACGATGAACTGCATGCCGGCGAGGGGCTCATCCGGGTCTTTGAGCGGTACGGCATCCCGGCCGATTCACGGCAGATTGAGGAAATTATCACGAATCGGGACCGACGGGGCCGGGAGTTCCTGTTGCGGGGCGGTTCCTGGCGCTACCATCCGACGAAAAACAAGGTCGTGTTTATCGACCGACGGGAAGCCCCTCCGCGGGAGTTCCTGTATCGTATTGCATTAGAGGGAGTTACGAAGTGTCCCGACGCTTCCGCCCTTTTCGAGGCCACCGAATCGGTCACGCCTCTCGCTCCTCTTCCCTTCGATAACCTCACCGTGGCCCTCGATCGGGATGCCTGCGGCGACGAGCTCCTCTTCCGAAGCGTCCGGCCGACGGATCGCTTCGTTCCGCTCGGCGGTTCGCGGCCGGTCGCAATCGGGTCATTCATGGCGAAACAGGGGGTTGCACGGGTTGAATACGCCGATTTCGGCGTCGTCGAAACGGGGGATGGCCGCATCGTCTGGATTCCGGGGCTGCGCATCGGGCAGGCCGTCCGGGTCGGGCGGGGCACCAAACGGATTCTCAAACTATCCTATCAATCGTACCCTTGCGCAATAATATGATGTATTTTTAATTTTTTGCCGTCCGATTTCCCGTCTCCACCCGGGCAGAACTCCCCTTCGCGGGCGAAAAACGCCGAGCCGCAGCGTGCCGCATTGATGGCAGGCGCGTTCATGGTGTGGCCTATCTATTAACAAGGAAGAAATGTGAGTGCCGACGATAAAAAGCCGAAACCGATGTTCAAAGCCCCGCCTCCCGCGATCGTAAAACGCAGGAACAACGAAGGCGCCAAGAAACCGCCGAAGGGTAAAAACACCGTTCCTTCCCCGCTCATCTGGATCGGGATCGTGTTCCTGGTCTTCTGGGCCATCCGCACCTATGAAAGCTATTCGACCTCCCGCGAGGTGAAACTATCCTACAGTCAATTCCAGGCTCTCCTGTCAATCCCCGAGGCAACCATCGTCCAGATGGACGTTCTGCAGAAGGCGACGAACCATGCGGTCGCTCACGGCCAGGTGAAGGACCCCGCCGTTTTCGCCCGGATCGGTGCGGCCAAGAGTGTCATGGCGACGAAGCTGTTCGAGGTTAATCTGCCCTTTCTCGATTCCGGGATGCTTGCCGACTGGAACCGGCGCGGCATTCAGTACAACTTCGAACAGGAAAAAATGAACTGGGGCGATATCTTCTGGAGCCTCTTCCCCTCGCTCCTGTTTTTCGGTTTTTTCTGGTTCGTCATGATGCGCCAGATGCAGGCGGGCCAGAAGGGCATTTTTTCATTCGGCAAGAGCCGCGCCAAGCTTCACGTCATCGATCGCCCGAAAACCACCTTTGCCGACGCCGCCGGCGTCGAAGAGGCAAAAATGGAGCTTCAGGAGATCATCGATTTCCTGAAGGACCCCCAGAAATTCAAGCGCCTCGGCGGAAAAATTCCCAAGGGAGTGCTGCTCCTCGGCCCGCCGGGGACGGGAAAAACCCTCCTGGCGCGGTGCGTGGCCGGAGAGGCCGGGGTTCCGTTTCTTTCGATGAGCGGATCCGACTTCGTCGAAATGTTCGTCGGCGTGGGCGCTTCGCGCGTCCGCGACCTGTTCGATACCGCGAAGAAGAACGCCCCGAGCCTTATCTTCATCGATGAAATCGATGCGGTCGGGCGTCAGCGCGGCGCAGGGCTCGGCGGCGGCCACGACGAGCGTGAACAGACGCTGAACGCGATGCTGGTTGAGATGGACGGATTTGAGGAGAACTCCGGCGTGATCCTCATCGCGGCCACCAACCGTCCCGATGTGCTCGATCCGGCGCTCCTGCGTCCGGGCCGGTTCGACCGGCAGGTCGTGGTGGATATTCCCGACGTCAAGGGGCGCGAAGGCATCCTGAAGGTGCATTCGAAGAGCATCCCCCTGGGGCCGGATGTCAACCTCAACACGATTGCGCGCGGTACTCCCGGCTTTGTCGGGGCCGACCTGGCAAATCTCGTCAACGAGGCGGCGCTCATGGCGGCCCGTTTCGGGCAGGAGCAGGTCACCATGCTCGATTTTGAAGAGGCAAAGGACAAGGTGCTCATGGGTGCCGAGCGGCGAAGCATGGTGCTGTCCGAAACCGAAAAGCAGACCACCGCCTACCACGAGGCCGGCCATGCCATCTGCAACATCTACTGCACCGATGCCGATCCGCTCCACAAGGTAACCATTATTCCCCGCGGCCGCGCTCTCGGCGTCACCTTCTCGCTTCCCGGCGAGGACCGGCACAGCTACTCGAAGCAGTACCTGCTCGATCGTATCTGCATCATGATGGGCGGCCGGGTGGCCGAAGAGATGATTTTCAATAATCAGACCACCGGAGCCGCGAGCGATATCAAGCAGGCGACGAATCTCGTGCGCAAGCTGGTATGCGATTACGGCATGACCGAGTTCCTCGGGCCGCTCTCCTACGGCGAAAAGGATGAGCAGATCTTCCTCGGCCGCGAAATCGGCAGGCACCGGGACTACTCCGATAAAACCGCCGAAGCCATCGATGGGCTCATGCATCAGATCGTCGACGAGCAGATGAAGAGGGCCGCCGCCCTGCTGACCGATCACCGGGAACAGCTGGACCGGCTCGCCCAGGCGCTTATCGACCATGAGATGCTCGATCGCGAGGAGGTCATGAAGGCGATCCAGGGAGACTCCCTCGAGAACGTAAAAAAATCCCGCACCCTCTCCCCCCGCGTTACGACCGAGGCCAACGACACCGACAATGGAAAAGGTCCGGAAAACGGGAACACGGCTTCGGAACCGACGGCCGCTCCGGTGAGCGACTCAGCCGATAAACTGCCCGCTCCCGAGGCGGACGACTGAAATTCCGTGCGACGTCGAGGGTAGGTTTCTCCCCGAACTACCCTCGAAGCATGGAATATTAATGATCGGACGCGCGATGCGTCCCTCCTCCGTTACAATAATATCCTGATCCGAAGCGCATTAATTAACGTGCCGAACCACCCCTTTTCTCTGATGGGTATCGTTAATACCACGCCCGATTCGTTTTATGACGGCGGGCGATATGTCGCTGTCGATGCAGCAGTTGAACAGGGTATTCGACTGAGCGCGGAGGGTGCGGCTCTGCTCGATATCGGAGGTGCTTCGAGCCGCCCCGGCTCGAAGGAGGTCCCGCCGGAGGTGGAAGCTCAACGCGTCGTTCCCGTTATTCGTCGGCTCGCCCGGGAGCTCTCCTGCCCGATAAGCGTCGACACTACCAGTGCTTTCGTCGCGCGCGCGGCCCTGGATGCCGGTGCCTCATGGATAAACGACATCAGCGCCGGAAGAATCGATTCCGGCATGGCGGCGGTCGCGGCGGCCAGCGGATGCACCATCGTCCTCATGCATAGCCGGGCAACCCCGCTCACCATGCAGCAGCATACGGATTACGGCGACGATGTGGTGGGGGAGGTGGTGAGGGAGCTGATGGCCGAAGTCGATACTTTTTTAAGCGCGGGAGTTTCGAAAAAGCGGATAGTTCTCGATCCCGGAATCGGGTTCGCGAAAACGGCGGAAAATAACATTGCGTTGCTGGCAGGCGCGAAGAGGTTTGTCGATCTCGGTTATCCCATCCTGATCGGAACATCGAGAAAAACCTTCATCGGGAAGATAACCGGCAGAGAGTCGCCCGAAGACCGGCTCGCCGGAACGCTGGGCAGCATCGCCGCGGCGTTTTTGCAGGGAGCCCGGATTTTCCGCGTTCACGATGTGCAGGCCACGAAGGATTTTCTTGCGGTGCTGTCCGCAATCGAATCCGCCCCTTCGTTACGGCGCGGAAAAGGTACGGCGGTATCCGGACAGGATGAACCGGCGTGAACGAACCGGGAAGCGGAAATAACGGATCGTCTCCAAAGGCTTACCGGATTATTGCCGGGATTCTGGCACTTCTCCTGGCGACCGCCGTCATTTTCTTCGCCGTTAAACTTGAACAAAAGAAAATAGCCGGTTCGCTCAAAAAAAACCGGCAAACGGCTCAGGAGCGAGCGGCCGCCGGAGGGGAACTGGGCTTGAAAGAGGGAAATAAAATCTACTCCTCTCAATGGACTTCAAAAAACACCTCACCCGGAACGGAGCCGCTGTCGGCCAGGGATTCCGCCGCGTTCATAGCCTATGAGAAAGCATACGCCGCCGATTCGGAAAAATCGGCGAACGAGAAAAATTCGGCAAAAATTGCAGGGTCCAAACGAGCCGCCGATTCGGCAAAAGCCGCGATTAAAGCCGCCCGGATCGCAAAAACGATGGATTCGCTGAAAAAAGCAAACGCAGCGGCATCGAGCGGAAGCGGTGAGGGGCCGGCCCGCAATCAAGTGCCGATCGATTGCCGGAACGATACGGTGACGCCGGAGGTGTATCCGGATTCGGCGGGTGGCGAGCATATCGGTCCGGCCCACGTCTTCCTTCGAACAAACAAGCCGTGTACGGTCTTCTGGCGATTCGATCCGGATACCTCCTGGCATGTCTGGAATGCCGATACCTTTGTCATGGATTGCACCGCAACGCTCGGCTATAAGGCGGTGGACCGCTGCGGTCGCGCCACCGAGCCCCGGCGGGAGCGCTACGACATCAAGCCGTTCGGATTTGTGCCGGCGGCGGGGCCGGAGCTTCCCCCGGCCGATTGTGCGAACGATACCATGATGCCGTGGGTCTATCCCGATCCGGCCGGAGGGCTGCACTACGGTCCAATCCACATTTGCTTCCAGACCAACAAACCCTGTACGGTGTATTGGCGGACCGGGGCCGATACCGCCTGGCGGGCGTGGCATTCCGATACGTTTTTAGTCGACACGACCACCACGTTTACCTACAAGGCGGTCGATCGCTGCGGCCATGCCATGGAACCGCAGGAGGAGAGCTACGTCATCCGTCCGCGAAGGTCAACATTTCCCTGCGGAACGGGGATGGAGCCGGTAGAAACCGACGCGAAGCAGTTTTGCATCGACCGTTATGAGTGGCCGGACCGGAAGGGGGCGACTCCCCAGACGTATGTGTCGTTGTACCAGGCAATGGATTCATGCGCCGCCGCCGGAAAGCGGTTGTGCACCGCCGACGAGTGGTCGCTCGCCTGCGCCGGGCCCGACTCCCTGAGCTACCCGTACGGGCGCCGGTATTCCCGGCATGCCTGCGTCACTCACGATACGACCATGCGGCACTCGGGCTCCAAGCCGGAGTGCCGGGCCTTTTTCGGCGCGTACGATATGTCGGGCAACGTGGCCGAGTGGACCAGCACACCGTCGAAAAGAAATGCTCATTTTTATAACGTGATGGGTGGATTCTGGGCGAGTGGTCCTGCAAGCGGCTGTTATGAAGCGAGATACAGCTATTACCCCCAAAACCGGCATAACCCCGTCGGGTTCCGATGCTGCAAGGATTTTGCTTCTTCGGTAAAATAAGCGACACTAGAGAGAACGGGAGAGGAAGGCTGTCTTTGCAGAACCGATGGTTCTCAATATTACTGGTGGTTGCTCTCGGGGGGGCATGTCAGATTCCGGCGCAGGGGCTGAATCTCAATCGCCCCTATTCCGGCGCATTTCAGCCGCCCGAAGACGAATCGCCCGCCACCTCCCCTTTCCTTACCGATCACTCCGCGCTGTTCCCCCTCACCACGAAGTTCTTCCGTGACACGACCATCATCGATTTTGAAAGACGACAGGTCATGGCCGTTCGTTACGACTCCCTGGGGTTCGTCATCTGGGCCCACCAGTATGGTGAATTGAACGAATACATCGAAGAACGGTCCGCCGCGGCGTTCTACGACTCCTGGCTGCACAGCTCCCCGATGAACGCCGGCGACAGCGGCCTTAACAAACAGCACGATCTCAAGCTCGCCTGGGAACTCCCGGTTCAATATCCCGGATGGGCACAGCGGGTTCTCGGCAACGATCCACCGCGTCTCTCCATAAGCGGCTCCCTGAAAATCACCATGGCCTATGAGGATAAGCAGCAGCAGCAATCGACCGCCGCGCAGTCCCAGACCACAAGCCCCGGATTCGTGTTCGACGAGCAGAACCAGTTTACCGTCAGCGGCAGCGTCGGACGCCTGATCAACATCAATATAACGTCAAACAGCCAGGGAGACGTCACGGCCAACGACCCGCTCAAGGACTTCAAGATCGATTACAAGGAGACAAAACCGGGAGAGCTTGAGGATGAAGTCGTGCAGCAGGTCACCGCCGGGTACACCTCCTTCGATATGCCCGGGACGCAGCTTTCCGGTTTTTCCGAGAGCAACAGCGGCCTTTTCGGCGTTAAAATCGGCTCGAAGTTCGGGCCGGTCACGCTGACCACCATCGCCAGCACCGAGGAGGGCGAAAACCAGAAGCTTTCGGTCAACAACAACGGCGCCTCGGGCTCCGGCATGACGACCTTGAATGAGAGCCAGTTCAAGAAGTATTCGTACTATTTTCTCGATACCGCCTATATCAGGTACTATAACCAGAAGTACGCCATACACGGCGGCAGCGGCAAGAACACCGTTCCTCCGCAGCTTGTGGTGAACCCCGATTCGCTCGAAGTGTGGCACTCCCTGGCGAATGAGGCCGTGGCTACCCAGATCCTGACCGCGAACCCCGGCAGGGTCGTGGACAGCATCTCGTATACCACCGAAGCGGGCGGTACCGTCACCGCACTGTTTCTGCTGCTGCAAAACAACCATGATTACACGCTCTATCCCAACGACGGCTACATTCACTTCAACGATTCGATCCTTTCGCCGCCCATCGGCGACAACGATGTTATCGGCGTCTATCTCCGCACCGGCAGTGCGGGCACATCGGGCCCCGCTGCGCAGCAAAAGGGCTTGAAGCCGCCGGGCAAGACGGTTCCCAC
This sequence comes from uncultured Fibrobacteraceae bacterium, assembly GCA_964651515.1. Lineage (GTDB taxonomy): Bacteria > Fibrobacterota > Chitinivibrionia > Chitinivibrionales > Chitinispirillaceae > BOG-1184. The sequence continues at coordinate 38,063 of CAZYYB010000014.1, read as the reverse complement.
CTCGCTCGGGGTCCTGAAGGGGCCGCTTGACATTGCCGATTCGGTCACCGGTTGCCCGGAGCGGTTCCCGCTCATGTGGCGGAATGTGTACCCGCTGCCAACGTCCATCAACGACATCTCCACGTTCCAGATGCAGGTCTATCACACCACGCCCGATAACGACGGCGACACCGATAAAACCGTGACGAATAACATCCTTATCGGCGATATCATGGGGCTGACCAAGAACGGCACGGCCCAAATCAACCAGACGAGCATCTTCAGCTTCGCCACCAGGGAGCTGATCATTCCCCCCTACGACACCATCGTCAACGGGAACAGGGTCTTCGACAATATCGCCCTGAAGACGCCGTCGGGTACGGATATGCGCGACTCGATGATCTACCACTTCGGTCCCACCACGACCGTCATGCAGACCTTTGTCCCGACCTTTACCCTGCTCATGTCCGGATCGTCGAAGCAGACGGTATTCCAGCTCGGGATCGGCGTCACCGAGGCTTCGGTCCGCGTCATGGCCGACGGAAGACAGCTCCAGGCCAACGTCGACTATTCGTTGAACGTCGATGCCGGGACCCTCGAACTCACCTCACCCGCGGCCAAGGCCGCGAATAAGATCGAAATCGATTTCCAGCGCGATGCAACCTTCGCGGCGGCGCAAACGCTCTTCCTGGGTGCGCGGGCCGAAATGGCATTGCCGTTTTTAAGCGATAAGTCGCTTATCGGCCTGAGTGTTCTCTTCCAGAGCACCTCCATTGCGCAGGACATTCCCCGCATCAACCAGGAGCCCTATTCGAAGCTGCTGTTCGATCTCAATACCCATCTCGATTTCCAGCCGGCCTGGATGACCGCTCTTGTCAATAAAATTCCCTTTATCACGACCACCGCGCCATCGACCGCCACGGTGGATTTTGAAATCGCGCACAGCATATGGAACCCGAATACCGATAACCAGGCGTATATCGACGATTTTGAAAGCAGCCAGCAGGTTTATGCGCTCGGCCAGGCGTACAAGAGCTGGTACCAGGGCAGCACGCCCTACTCTCACGACCCCGATTCGACCGTAAAGTATCCGCCGGCATGGGATTGGTACTGGTTTACGCCGGTGGAGGCCGACGGCCAGCACGCCGTGCTGCGCAACTCCGTATGGGTCCCGCAACCAAACCAGGTCTTTACCGGGACCGATCAATACGAAAACGTGCTCCGGCTCCATGTGAAGCCGGCGCCGAACACCGCCTCCCTCGCCCCCCTCTTCACGCATGCGTGGGCTGCGATCATGTACCCGGTCCCGCTGAGCCAGGCGAACCTCGTCAACGACCAGTATTTCGAAATCGTGCTGAAGTCGCCCGGCGGCACGAAGGGAAAGGGTCGCCTGCGTATCCAGATGGGGCTCATCAACGAGGATCTTTGCATCGACGGCGCCGCACCGAACGGATGGCTTAACAAAGAGGATACGAGCGCCGTCTGGCGCATCAACCACGACCCGAACCTCGACAATGGTCTTGACACAATACACAACGTTCAAAACAAGAAGTATTACATTCCCAATGCGGCGGGAACCGGGTTCGATTCGCTTTTGTACGGAGATTCCCGCCTCGACGAGTGGGTGGCCGACCCGGCCAAGGACGGGTTTCAGCTTTACGATGAGAACAATCCCGGCACGTCCAGGTATGCCTGCCGCCTGCGGGGCGACGGATGGGCAACCGCCTCCGAGGACATTTACAACGACGGTTCCTTCAACGCCCAGCTCGCCGAGCAGTACCATGAATTCGTCATCGAACTTGCCGATACCGCTTCACCCTATATCGATACGACCGCCAAGCTCTACAAGGACAGCGGATGGGTCTGCTACAAGATGCCGCTGCACCAGCATCTTTACTCGACCCTGTACGGCGCCAAGGCGCCGTATACCCTTCGCAATGAGGTTGGCGGGATCGGGTCCGACGACTGGAGCAACATCCGGATGGTGCGGCTGGTCTGGGACAGCATTACGGCGTCGTCCCCGGCGCCGGACGCTCCCTACGCCGATCTGATCATGGACGACATACAGTTCGTGGGCAACCAATGGTTGGCGGTCAAGGATTCGCTCGATTCAAACGTCACGGTGGCGTCGGTCGGGACCGCGACCGATTCGGCCTACCTGGCCAGCCTCAGTACGACGAGCCTGGTGCACCGGCAACTGGACCAGTCCAACGTGCTGGAACCGGAGTCGTCGCTCCTGCTCAACTTCTTCAACATCGGCCGCGGCCGGGCGGCGCTTGCGCAGAAGATCCTCTCCGCCCAGCCGCTCTCGGTGGTTGCCTACGACAGCCTGACCCTGGCGGTTTACGGGGACGGCGCCGGGCTGCCGCCGGGATATCCCGGGACCGGCCCGCTTTACAACGGCAAGCTCCAGTTCGTCTTCCGGTTCGGCAGCGACTCCTCGACGTATTACGAGTGCCGGCAGAAGCTGATGCCGGGCTGGAACAACTACGTATGTGTCAACCTCAAGAAGCTGTCGGACCTGAAGCAGGCGTGGTTCACCAATCCCAACCATAACCCCGACTCCGCGGTCGACACCATCGATGCGACGGGAACGCTCCGGATCGTGGCGCCCGCCGGGGGGCGTCAGCCGAATTTCGCGAGCATCTCCTGGATGGCGGTGGGAGTGATCCGCGATTCCACCGACACCACCACCGGCGAACAGGGGCAGATCTGGGTCGATGAACTGAAAGCGGTCGGCATAAAATCCATGAGCGGGTGGTCCTCCCGGGTGAGCGTTGCAACGCAGTGGGCCGATATATTCAATATCTCCGCGGACATGAATTATCAGGGCGGCGATTTTACCTCCATGACCGATACGAAAATCAGCCTGGGCAACTCCACGCTCTCCGATGATTTCCACCTCTCGACCTCGCTGGATAAATTTACGCCGAAATCCTGGGGCCTGACCATACCGATCGGCGGCACCATGACCAGCTCGCTGACCAGGCCCCAGGTCGAGCCCAACACGGACATTTACTTGACTAATGGCCAAGGACAGCCCGACGGGTTTCTCGACATGGCGTCCGCCATGATCAACCGGGTGTCGGGACGGGACATCATGAACTCCGCCGCCACCGCGGCGGAGCAATACGAAACATTTTCCAACTCGGAATCCTTTTTTGCGAGTTACGGCAAGGCCAATACCTCGACCAACCCGGCGGTGGATTTTCTCCTCCAGCGCATGACCGCGAATTTCAACTACAGCATTACGACCTCCCAGGCGCGGAAGGGGCAGGTCAGCCTCGGCAGCGACAGCGATTACGTGGACGTCGATACGACGCACTCCTATTCGGGGGCGATCAATTACGATCTCTCCCCCCGGAACCAGCCCTCATGGACAAAGTGGAAGCCGCTCGAATGGGTCAAGGCGGCATGGCTTCCGCCACGGTTCAAGGATCTCGAATTCGATCTCCTGCCGAACAAAATAGGGATCAATGTGGCCAATGTCAGCTATACCACCCAGATGCAGCGGCAATTCGAGCCGACCGTTCAATGCAGCACCTATACCAAGGATTTAAAGCTCAGCCAGGGGGTACAGATCGACTATACGCCGATCAAGCCGATCATCGACCTTTCGTACTCCCTCTCCCTCAGCCGGGACTTCCCGAACGATTCCGCGATAGGACAATCCCACGGCGTTTTGAACTTCCTCGACCAGGCGCTTCTTAAGATGAATGCAAATCCGTTATGGCGCGACTATTATATTCTCGAAAACGAACAAACCCGTTCACAACAATTCAAGGCGACATTCAATCCGCAGATTTTCGACTGGCTAACCAGCACCGCAGACTATTCGGCGAATTTCTCGGGACAGCTCACCAACTTCGGTTCGGATTCGAATCAGAATTTCATGAATGCAACGGTAAATTCGGGAGTCGATTTCAACAGCGGGCTCACCCTGGGTCCTCTTCTCCACAGCCTTTCCGAAATCAAAGACCTGACCAAGGCGGTCGGCGTGGTGAAGAGCGGCTTCGATCTGATCGGATTCAACAGCATCAACTTCACCTATTCGGCGAACGGCAATGTGACCAACGATAACCTCTGGGACTCCTGGCTTTCATCGCAGGACGTCAGCGGGATGGATTTCATGTCGTACCAGCTGGGGCTTGGCGGCAGAAGCTTTGCCGACATCGTTTCCGGTACCATGAACGACCGGTCGATGTTCGGCGGCATGGACTACCGCCGTCTCCATGGGGACTCGAGCGAATATTACCAGAACGATACCCGTTCGGTTACTCAATCCTATCAGTTTTCGACGAGTCTTGCACTGCCCAAGCCGATCGATCTGCAGTTCTCTTCGATCTCGCTCAAATGGAACCGGCAGTACAGCGTCCGTCCGGACACCACTTTTTACGATACGACCTGGACCTACCCGGACCTGAGCGTCAGCGCGCAAAGCCATATTCTTAACAATATCAAATTAGTCACCAAATACGCGACGGGACTCAATCTGTCATCGAGCTTGTCACTGAAGCGGACGGAAGAGTCCTCCTCTACCCTCGGCGGAACAACGACCTCCGACAGCGGTACGGCGAACGGTGGAACGACCACGACGTCGGTTCTCGATATGTCGCCCCTCGTAGGAATCGACGGGACGCTTAAAAAATGGCCGATCTCCTTCAAGTATCAGCATACCATGCATCGCCAGTCCACCGAGGCGGGTACCAATCCCCAGTCCGTATCGCGCGACGGCGACAACCTCGATTTGAGCTACGAAATCCAGAAATCCTCCGGATTAGCGAGCCTGAAGATTTTTAAATGGTCGATCCCGGTGCGCGGTCACACCACCATGGGACTGACCTTCGAAAGGGACGAGTCGACGACCGAGGTATCGGGCTCGGTAACGAGCGATGTTTCCAATCTCTCCGTCACCCCGCACCTTTCGTACACCTTCACCGATAATATCACGGGAACCATGCAGTATAACTATCTGCGCGCCGAACAGAACGGCGCGATCACTACTTCCAATACCGCTTCGCTCATTGCCGAAATTAAATTTTAGAGCGAAAATAGAGGGGAGTCCAGTACGAAGAAGAAAATTTTATTCAATGCCACCACCACGGAAAAGCGCGTCGCGCTGCTCGAGGACAATAAGGTGGTCGAAATGGTGGTCGAACGACCCGATACCTTCCAGATCCTCGGGAATATTTATCGCGGGAAGGTAACCTCCATCCTTCCGGGGCTGCAGGCCGCCTTTGTCGAGATTGGTCTCGAACGAACCGCTTTCCTGCACGCATCGGACATCGAACCATCGGTGCTTCTCAATGACGATGATGAGCTCCTCGAGCGTTACAGCCGAAACGACTCCGCAAAGAGACGTGCGGTTGTGCGCATTCCCATCGAGAAGCTCCTCGAGAAGGGACAGGGCGTGCTGGTCCAGGTCATCAAGGAGCCGATAGGAACCAAGGGAGCCAAGCTGACCACGCAGATCAGCATTGCCGGCCGGTTCCTCGTTCTGGTTCCGGATGCGGATTTCATCGGAGTATCCAAAAGAACCAAGGATCTCAAGAAACGCACCAGGCTGAAGCGGCTCATCGCGCAGATAAAACCGCCGGGGGTGGGGTTTATCGTGCGCACCATGGGGCTCAAGGTATCCGAAACCGAGTTTATCCGTGAGATCCACCTTCTCCTCGACGCCTGGCGGACGGCCAGCGAAGAGGCGTTGAAAGGCACGGGGCCCAAACTCATCCATCGGGAGATGGGCATCACGACGCGAGTCATCCGGGATCTCTTTTCCGAAGAGGTGGATGAAGTTTACGTCGACGATGAGGAGGATTATAAGGAAATCCAGAGCTACCTGGCCGCCCTTTCCCCCGATCTTCTCGATCGTGTGGTTCTTTATAAGAATACGGAACCGCTCTTCGATAAGTTCGACATCGAAAAAGATCTCGAACGGTTGCTCCGGAGAAAGGTATGGCTGCGAACCGGCGGGTATATTCTTATCGACCGTACCGAGGCGCTGGTCGCCATAGATGTCAATACCGGCAGGAATGTCGGCAAACATGCTCTCGAACAGACGATTTTCGAAACAAACATGGAAGCGGTCGGTGAGATCTGCCGGCAGCTGCGGCTTCGTGATATCGGCGGACTCATCGTCATCGATTTCATCGACATGCAGACCGCCCCGCACCGGAAGGCGCTCGAAACCTCCATGTACAAGGCGCTTGCCGCCGATCCGACCACGACCTCCGCAACGACCCTGTCCAAGTTCGGCCTTCTGGAAATCACGCGGAAGCGGGTGCGCCCCGAGTTGCAGGAGTTCTATACCGATGTCTGTCACGCCTGCAACGGACTGGGCTGGGTATTCTCTCCGGAGACCGTTACCACCCGCATGGATCGCGATTTGCGGAGAATGGGAACGAAAAAAGGCGAAGCGCGCGTGGCGGTCCATCCGGCGGTCGCCGCCTACCTGACTCAGGATTCCGCGCGCATCAAGCGTTTGCTCGAAACCGAGCATAAGCGGACCCTCGTCATCGTGCCCGATGAGGAGCTCGATCAGGATGAATACAAGTTTCTCGACGAAGGACTTGATTCCGGTGTGGGAAAAAAGTAGTTTTAATAAGTTTTTCGTTAACTTTTCGAGGAGTTCCAATGTTTTCGATAATTGAGCATGCTGGGTTTCAGTTCAAGGTGTCGCCGGGTGAAAAAATCAAGGTGCCGCTCATCGATGCGGAAAAGGGCAGCGAAATCTCGCTCGGCAGGGTTCTGTTAACCACCGATGGCGATGCCGTCACTGTCGGCACCCCATGCATTGAGAATGCAACCGTCACGGCCAGGGTGATCGATCACGGCAAAGACGACAAAGTTCTCATAGTCAAGAAAAAACGCCGCAAGGATTATCAGCGGGTGAACGGGCACCGCCAGCAGTACACGACCCTTGAGATCGTTTCCATTAATGGTTCAGGCAAGGAGTAAGGAACAACTATGGCGCATAAAAAAGGCGGCGGCAGCAGCGTAAACGGCCGTGACAGCAATCCAAAAATGCTTGGGGTAAAATGTTTCGGCGGCCAGCTGGTCAGCGCGGGAAGCATCATTATTCGTCAACGCGGCACGGTGGTCCATCCGGGAAAATTCGTCGGCAAGGGTAAGGATGACACGCTCTTCGCCGTAGCGGCGGGGGTCGTAAAATTCAGCCGGTTTTCGGGAAATAAGAAACGTGTCGAGATCGTTCCCGCGTAAAAAATCCGTTTCGGTCCACTGTTCAATCGGCGGCATGCAGATTCCTGCATACCGCCTTTTTTATTGCCAAATCTGCTGATATACTGTATTATTAGATGGCGGTTTTCTCGCTCTTAGGCGATGGGGGTGGTCCACGACCGCGATCCTTCATAAGGAATAATCCGTGAGCGACGTACCAAAGCCGGCAGAAAATGCAGCATCTAAATTGAAGATGCCCAGCGATACCGAGCTGCTCCATACCCTTCTCGATAACATGCCGGACACCATTTATTTTAAAGACCTGAAAAGCAGATTTTTAAGGGTGAACAAGGGGTGGCTGGAAAAAACCGGCGTCGGAAGCCACGATGAGGTCATAGGAAAAACCGACTTTGATTTTTTCACCCCCGAGCATGCCCGCCAGGCCTTTAACGACGAGCAGAACATCATCACGACCGGTAACCCCATGGTGGGCATCGAGGAGAAGGAAACCTGGCCCGATCGGGAGGATACCTGGGTCTCCACCACCAAAATGCCGTTTCGCAACAAGAGAGGCGAAACGCTCGGAACATTCGGCCTCTCACGGGATATAACCGAGATAAAAAAATATCGTGATGCATTGCAGGAGGCCAAGAATGAATTGGAAGATCGGGTCAAGGAACGGACCGCGGAGCTCAGCGAGGCGAAGTTCAAGCTGGAACAGAATCTTGAGCAGCTCACCTACCTCAATTTTACCTCGTATGAACTGGTGCAACTGATCGATATTGCGCAGCTGTTCGCGGTCATCGGAACCGCCTTCACGTCGCGTTTTCCCTTTGGCCAGGTAAGCATTTGCCATCGGAAAAAAGGGGTATTTTCCTGCGTTTATGCGACCGGCGCCCTCAATTCTCCCGAAGCGAAAGCCCTGAGCGAAGCCGCACTGCAACCGTTTCTTGAAAAAGAGCTCTTGAACCAGATCTTCATCGACGACTGGCGGCAGACGCCCCACCTCAATCTTGCCTGGCCGGATGAAATCGCGGAGAACCCCTGCTGGATCGGCCTGCCGATCATTGCCGACAAGAAAACGCTTGCAATCGTGCAACTGTTTGTCCCCCCGCAGGGCGAAATAGTATTCCGCCAGGAACAGATGCTGCTTTCCACCCTTGCGGCGCATGCGGCGGCGTGTCTCTCCAACGCGATTCACTACAAGGAACTCGAAAGCAAGGCCCGCCTCGAAGGAGAGCTCGAAGCGGCGCGCAACATCCAGCAGAGCCTTACGCCGCAGGTCATGCCCGTCATCCCGCATGTGAAAATTGCCGGCGTTTACCAGCCCGCCTACGAGGTGGGCGGCGATTACCTCGACTATTTCCAGTGCGGAGACGGCAGCTGGGCGGTGATGGTGGCGGATGTATGCGGAAAAGGGGTTCCGGCGGCGCTCCTGATGACCATTCTCCGCAGCGTGGCGAGAGTCGAGGCGCGCTCGAATTTTTCCGCGAAGGCCCTCCTCTGTGCCGTCAACCAGTCGATCTGCTGCAACATCAACGAGCGATCGTTTATCACGGCCCTGTGCCTGGTGATCAATGCCGAAGGCACCTCCATGACCTATGCCCGCGCCGGTCACAACAAGCTGCTGAAACTGGATGCGGACCAGGGCACCATCGTCCCGATCGACAGCAGCGGCATTGCGCTCGGCATCATTACCGAGGCCGACGATTTTGCCCGAACCATCGATGAAGTCTCCCTTCCTTTGATGCCGGGTCACAGCTATCTTGCCTATACCGACGGCGTTTCCGAGGCGAGCGATGCTTCCAACGACTTTTACGGTCTGCCGCGGCTCATGAACGTCGCCGCCCGCTTCGGCTCCAGCTCGGCGGCGGGACTGCTTGCGGGACTGCTTGCGGATGTGTGCGGCTTCGTCAAAAATGAACAGCCGCATGACGATATCACCATGTTCGCCATGACCGTGGAAAAATGAGTTAACGGTTAAACTATCCCGATCAGGCTGCTATACTTTATTGTAAATTTAAATAAGGATCGGCGCCTCTTTTCCGGAGATTGAGCCGAACTTACGAGAGGAAAGATTGGACCTCATTAAAAGGACTAAATCATGAGCGATTTCCAAAAGGCTGAAAGGCTCCCCGTACCTGACCTTAAAATGCCGAGCGACAGCGAATTACTCCATACCCTTCTCGATAACATGCCGGACACCATTTATTTTAAAGACCTGAAAAGCAGATTTTTAAGGGTGAACAAGGGGTGGCTGGAAAAAACCGGCGTCGGAAGCCACGATGAGGTCATAGGAAAAACCGACTTTGATTTTTTCACCCCCGAGCATGCCCGCCAGGCCTTTAACGACGAGCAGAACATCATCACGACCGGTAACCCCATGGTGGGCATCGAGGAGAAGGAAACCTGGCCCGATCGGGAGGATACCTGGGTCTCCACCACCAAAATGCCGTTTCGCAACAAGAGAGGCGAAACGCTCGGAACATTCGGCCTCTCACGGGATATAACCGAGATAAAAAAATATCGTGATGCATTGCAGGAGGCCAAGAATGAATTGGAAGATCGGGTCAAGGAACGGACCGCGGAGCTCAGCGAGGCGAAGTTCAAGCTGGAACAGAATCTTGAGCAGCTCACCTACCTCAATTTTACCTCGTATGAACTGGTGCAACTGATCGATATTGCGCAGCTGTTCGCGGTCATCGGAACCGCCTTCACGTCGCGTTTTCCCTTTGGCCAGGTAAGCATTTGCCATCGGAAAAAAGGGGTATTTTCCTGCGTTTATGCGACCGGCGCCCTCAATTCTCCCGAAGCGAAAGCCCTGAGCGAAGCCGCACTGCAACCGTTTCTTGAAAAAGAGCTCTTGAACCAGATCTTCATCGACGACTGGCGGCAGACGCCCCACCTCAATCTTGCCTGGCCGGATGAAATCGCGGAGAACCCCTGCTGGATCGGCCTGCCGATCATTGCCGACAAGAAAACGCTTGCAATCGTGCAACTGTTTGTCCCCCCGCAGGGCGAAATAGTATTCCGCCAGGAACAGATGCTGCTTTCCACCCTTGCGGCGCATGCGGCGGCGTGTCTCTCCAACGCGATTCACTACAAGGAACTCGAAAGCAAGGCCCGCCTCGAAGGAGAGCTCGAAGCGGCGCGCAACATCCAGCAGAGCCTTACGCCGCAGGTCATGCCCGTCATCCCGCATGTGAAAATTGCCGGCGTTTACCAGCCCGCCTACGAGGTGGGCGGCGATTACCTCGACTATTTCCAGTGCGGAGACGGCAGCTGGGCGGTGATGGTGGCGGATGTATGCGGAAAAGGGGTTCCGGCGGCGCTCCTGATGACCATTCTCCGCAGCGTGGCGAGAGTCGAGGCGCGCTCGAATTTTTCCGCGAAGGCCCTCCTCTGTGCCGTCAACCAGTCGATCTGCTGCAACATCAACGAGCGATCGTTTATCACGGCCCTGTGCCTGGTGATCAATGCCGAAGGCACCTCCATGACCTATGCCCGCGCCGGTCACAACAAGCTGCTGAAACTGGATGCGGACCAGGGCACCATCGTCCCGATCGACAGCAGCGGCATTGCGCTCGGCATCATTACCGAGGCCGACGATTTTGCCCGAACCATCGATGAAGTCTCCCTTCCTTTGATGCCGGGTCACAGCTATCTTGCCTATACCGACGGCGTTTCCGAGGCGAGCGATGCTTCCAACGACTTTTACGGTCTGCCGCGGCTCATGAACGTCGCCGCCCGCTTCGGCTCCAGCTCGGCGGCGGGACTGCTTGCGGGACTGCTTGCGGATGTGTGCGGCTTCGTCAAAAATGAACAGCCGCATGACGATATCACCATGTTCGCCATGACCGTGGAAAAATAGGCCGGCGGCTGATCGGCGAAGAGGGTCTTTAAATTATTTTCCTCTTCAATGACCCGACCAACGTCTCCCTCCTCAACCGCAGTTCTCCTCCCCAACTGGATCGGCGACCTCATCCTCGCCCTCTCGGTCATTCTCCGGAAAAAACTTTCCGACGGGAGCGGGCCGCTGCTCATCGTTCCCGAGCGGCTCTGCGGCCTTACCGCACTTCTCTGCGATCTGCCGATCATCCCCTACCGGCGGAAAACGAGGGCCGGCTATTTCGCCACGATCCGGGCGGTGCGCGAGCGGTCGGTTTCGAAACTGTACATCCTGCCGCACTCTTTCTCTTCGGCGCTGTTCGGGTTTCTCTCCGGAATTCCCCGGCGCCGGGGCGTCTCCGCGGAACTTCGGGGAGCGCTTCTTACCGAGCGGCTCCCGCCTGCCGTTGCGTCCCGATCCCGGCATTTAACTTATGAATATTCCGCGGTGCTGGAAACCGCCTTGCGCGATCCCGGAGCGTGGGACGGGGTCGCGATTGAAAAATCGGCGGAAGCGGACGGAGCGATTGTCCTCTGCCCCGGTGCGGCGTATGGGCCGGCAAAGCAATGGCCGCATTTTGCCCGGCTCGTCGGCCTTTTCGATAGGAGACGGTTTATTGTTGTGGGCGACGACCGCGACCATGCAATCGGCGAACGGATCGCCGCCGCCGCCCCCGATCGCGTGATGAATTCGGCGGGAAGCACGACGCTCGAACGGGTCGCCTCCCTCATCGCTACGGCCGACCTGGTCGTCTCGAACGACTCCGGCCTGCTGCATCTGGCGGGTTTTCTCGGCACTCCCTGCATCGGCATCTACGGATCGACATCGAGCGTCTGGACCGGTCCGCTCGGCGGCGCGGTGGCGATCGCCCGCGGGGAGTGTCGCCGCTCCCCCTGCTACGAACGCACCTGTCCGGAAAAACACTACAACTGTCTGGCCGGAATCCCGGTCGAGCGGGTGGCGACACTCGCCAATGAACTGCTCGCCCGGCACGACAATCCGGCAGGCGCCGCCTCGGAAGGCCCATGAAATCGACACCGCGAATCATTCTTACCGGAGGGGGAACGGCCGGACATGTCACGCCGAACCTCGCCCTGTTGCCGCTCCTCCGTGAGCGGGGATTCGACATCCGCTACATCGGAACGTCGAAGGGTATGGAGCGGAGCCTCATCGCGAAAGAAAATATTCCGTACGACGGCATCCCGGCGGGAAAGCTGCGGCGCTATGCCGATATACGGAACGTCACCGATATCGTGCGGATCAAGCTCGGCTTCCTGAAATCGCTCTTTCTCATCGCGACCATCCGGCCGGATGTCGTTTTCAGCAAGGGGGGGTTCGTCGCCTGCCCCGTCGTCTGGGCATCGTGGCTCCTCCGGGTACCGGTTATCGTCCATGAATCCGACATCTCTCCCGGCCTTGCCAACCGGTTATCGTTCCCCTTCGCCTCACGCATCTGTTACAGCTTTCCGGAAACGGCTTTGCACCTGCCCCGTTCCAGGGCCGTCGAGACCGGCATACCGGTCCGCGGCGAACTGCTTACCGGCAGTGCGGCTGCGGGCAGATCCCTCTGCGGGTTCACCGATGCAAAGCCGGTCCTGATGGTGATCGGCGGCAGCCAGGGAGCCCAGGCGATAAATGTCTGCCTGCGCGAGGGACTGGACGCCCTCCTGCTCCGGTTCAATATCATCCACTGCTGCGGCAGAGGCAACCTTGCCGGCCCACAGGCCGGGTACGCGCAGTTCGAATATGCCGACGAGGAGCTTGCCGACCTCTTCGCGCTTGCCGATGCGGTCGTTTCGCGCGCCGGGGCGACGGCGCTCTTTGAGCTTCTCGCCCTTAAGAAACCGAGTCTGCTCATCCCGCTGCCGCGAAGCGCCAGCCGGGGCGACCAGATTCTCAACGCCCGGTCCTTCGAGTCGCGGGGCTTCAGCATCGTGCTGCCACAGGAGGAGATGACCGGCGAAACCCTTATTCGCACCATCGAACTTCTGTTCAATCGGCGGGCGGGTCTGGCGGCCCGCATGCGGGATTTGGCACCGATTCCCGCGGCGCAGCGGATCGTCGCCCTCATCGAAGAGGCGGCCATGCGCAAGACGGGGCAGCCGCGGCGTGAAAAGGATCCGCATCGATAGCCGGTCGAACGGCTGATCTTCTTTGCCGACCCTCCCGCGGCGCGCCCGCTCATCTTTAGGAATGCATTATCCGCGTACGATGTATATTTTTTTGGCTTAATTCCAATTCTATATATAATAGATTGTCGAGCCATCTCCCGGCAGCCTGCCATCGCCCGAAAGTGCCGCCGGAGGGACCTCATGAAATCGGATCCCTATGAACATTCCCCGCCACATCGGCATCATAATGGACGGCAACGGCAGGTGGGCAAAAAAACGCGGGCTGCCCCGTACGGCGGGACACCGTGCCGGCACCGATGCCACCCGTACCATTGTGCGGGCCTGCGGCGAGCTCAGGATCTCGTACCTTACCATCTACACCTTTTCGACGGAGAACTGGAAGCGCCCGAGGATCGAGGTGCGGATGCTCATGGATCTTCTGGTCGAAATGGTTCGCCGCGAGATCGATAGCCTGCATGAAAACAATGTGCGCCTCCAGGCGATCGGCGACCTGTCGAAACTTCCGCCGAAAACCCGTCTCGCCCTCGAAGACGGCATCGGCCGGCTCTCGGGCAATACCGGGCTGACGCTCATCCTGGCAGTCAGTTACGGCGGGAGGTCCGAAATCGTCGCCGCGGCGCGACGCGTTGCCGAAGAGGCGCTCCGCAATCCCTCCTCGCTCGACCAGCTCGACGAAAAAAGCTTCGGCGGTTACCTTTACACAAAAAATATTCCCGATCCCGAACTCATCATACGGACCGGCGGCGATTCGCGCATCTCCAATTTCCTGCTGTGGCAGGCCGCCTATGCCGAACTCTATATCACCGATGTCTTGTGGCCCGATTTCGACAAGGCGGAACTGGTAAAGGCCATCGAGGACTTCAACCAGCGCGAACGCCGTTTTGGAAAGGTCAAGGAGTCATGACCTTCCCGAATATCGGTAAGCGAATGCTCTTCGTGATCCCCGCGATTCCGGTCGCCTGGTGGATCATCAACACCACCGTGTCGGTTATTCCGTCGGGGATCGGTGAAGTATTTCCGGGACAGCTGCTCGTGATCGTCCTCGCCCTTCTGGCATGCTACGAATACATCTCGATGTTGCGGCTTCTGTATCCGCGGAACGGCTTCTGGGTCGGGTATCTATGGCTGGCGCTCCAGTTTATCCTTTATATAGTCAACGACCAGACCAATTACAAACTCCCCTATCACCTGGGGTATTACATCCTGCTGCTCCTGGTCGCCCTCGAGGTATTCGGCTGGGGGCGCCTGAACAGAGCACGGCGATGGATGCGTGCAAGCCTCCTGTTCAGCGGCGTCGCGATTATTTACATGTGTGCCATCTCACTCCTGAATTTCTACCACGCTCCCTTCCAGGGGCTCTTCAGGCGCATCGACGGTCCCCTGCTTTCGCAGCTCGGCATCTGCCTGATCGTGCTTGCCGTCGCTCTCTGCGATTCATTCGCCTATTTCGTGGGGTGCTCGTTTGGAAAGCACCGGTTCAGCACCATCAGTCCCCATAAAACCATCGAAGGGGCAGCCGCCGGTTTCGTTGCTGCGGTCCTGACCGCAAGCATCGGCTGGTGGTTCCTCGCGGCTCACGGGCTTCCCCGGGGGCTCGGCATCCTGCTCGGCGTGCTTATCGGCGTCTTCGCCCAGTTCGGCGACCTGTTCGTATCGCTCATGAAACGATACTTCCGTGTCAAGGACTCCTCCAACCTGATTCCCGGCCATGGAGGCGTTCTCGACAGGTTCGGCAGCCTTTTTTTCACCGCCCCGGCCCTATCGATCTTCGCCGGAATCGTCGGCCATATTTTTCGCCTATAAAGGAACCCGATGACGTCCCGCATACTGCTCCTCGGATCGACCGGCTCCATAGGGCGGAGCACGCTCAACTGCGTCCGTCGACTGCCCGATCATTTCTCGATTGCCGGGCTTGCTGCCGGGAGCAATATCGACCTGCTGATCGGCCAGATCCGGGAGTTTAATCCCGAAGCCGTTTCAATCGCCGCTCCCGCCGCGGCGGAGCGGCTTGCGACGCTCTTTCCCCGCCTCGCCATTTTTTCCGGACCTTCGGGCCTGGAGGCGCTCATCGGGAACGTCGATTTCGACATCATGCTCAACGCGCTGGTCGGCGCCGTCGGCCTGCGCCCCACCGTGGCCGGATTGCGGCGCAACAAGCGTGTCGCGCTTGCCAACAAGGAGAGCCTGGTCATCGGCGGCGACCTCCTGCGTCCGCTCCTCGAAGCGGGTCACGGATCGATCCTTCCGGTCGACAGCGAACACAGCGCCATCCTGCAATGTCTCGCCGGAGCCGCCGATACGGCGGTGGAGAGCATCATCCTGACCGCCTCGGGCGGTCCGTTCCGGGACCTTCCGCGGGAGCAGTTTGCCGGCATCACGACGGAAGAGGCGCTCAACCACCCGACCTGGTCGATGGGGAAAAAAATCACCATCGACGCCGCGACGCTCATGAACAAGGGGTTCGAGGTCATCGAGGCGCATCACCTGTTTTCCGTTTCCTACGACCGGCTGCGCGTCTGGATCCACCCGCAATCGATCGTTCACTCGCTGGTCGAACTGTACGACGGCGCCGTCATGGCGCAGCTCGGCCTGCCCGATATGGAGCTGCCCATCCAGTACGCGCTCTCGTATCCCGATCGTCTCCCCATAAACGGCCGGAGGCTTTCATTGCCGGAAATCGGCAGCCTCGAATTCTTCGAACCCGACCTCGATCGGTTTCCCTGCCTGCGTCTCTGCATCGAAGCGGGGCGGCAGGGGGGCGTCGCTCCGGCGGTCATCAATGCCGCCAACGAGGTTGCGGTCGAGGCATTCCTCTCGGGCAGGATACCCTTTCCGGCAATTGCGGATGCGGTCGGGAGTGCCTTTGAAAAACACCGTCCCATGGCTGCCGATTCTCTGGAAGCCATCGAGGAAACCGATCGGCTGACGCGGGAGATGGTTTGCCGCGAGCATATCAACACGAGGTGAAACAATGGTAGTCGTGCCTTTTATCATCGGAATCTTCATTCTCGGCGTCATGGTCATCATCCACGAGCTCGGCCATTTTATCGCGGCAAAGGCCCTGCGATTCAAGGTACTGGCTTTCTCCGTCGGTTTCGGCAAGGTGGTCCTGAAGAAAACCGTGGGCGATACCGAATACCGCCTCAGCGCCATCCCCTTCGGCGGCTATGTCAAGATGGCCGGCGAGCAGCCGGAAGACGAACAGACCGGGGAGTCGTATGAGTTCATGGTCAAGCCGAAGTGGCAGCGCGCCGTCGTGGCGGTCGCCGGTCCGCTTGCAAATTTTCTTTCCGCAATTCTCATGCTGTGGGTCATGTACCAGTGCGGAATCGAACGCCCGAAATACCTTGACCGCTCCGTCATCGGGTTCGTTGCCGACAGTTCGGCGGCGCGCGACGCCGGTATCCTGGCCGGCGACAGTATCGTTGCCATGAACGGCGCCGCGGTGGCCTCATGGGCGGATATGGAAGATCGCTTCATGACACCGGAGAATCCGGTGATCCTGTCGTTCGTACGGGGCGGTGAAAAAATCGAGCGGGATATCCGGCGGGACCCGAAAAGAGGTGAAGGGTATACGGCGCCCTTCGGCATGGAGGCGGCGCTGCCGGCGGTTGTGGGCAAGGTCCGGGATACCCTCCCGGCGGCAAAGGCGGGTATCGGGTCGGGCGACACCGTGCTGTCCATCGACAGCGTCAGGATTTACTCATGGTTTCAGATTATCGATATTTTAAAGGATGGAAAACCGGGGGAAGAACGCCGGATCGGTATCGCCAGGACCGGCATGCGCGAGACATTGGCCGTTCTGCCGTATTTCGACCGGGCGGAGAAGCGCTTTGTGCTCGGGATAGAGCTCAAAAGCCCGGAAACACGCACGGTCAGGTTCGGCCCCTTTCAGGCGGTGAGCCGCAGTCTGGGCAAGGCGTGGGACTTTACCACCATGATTTTCGACGTCCTGGGCAAGCTCGTCACCCGGAAAGTCTCGACAACCGAGCTCTCCGGACCTATCGGCATCATCCCGGCGTCGGGGTTCATCGCCCTGCAGGGGATCTCGCCGATGCTGAATTTTATGGCGCTTATCAGCATCAACCTGGCGGTACTCAATCTCTTCCCCCTTATCATCACCGACGGCGGCCTTCTCCTGTTTCTCCTGCTCGAAGCGATTCGCCGCAGGCCGCTATCCCTGAAAACCCAGTCGGCGATCAACCGGTTTGCAATCGCTTTCTTCATACTTTTCTTCGTTTACGTTTCGATGAACGACTTTCATAAGTTGCCGGAACTCTTCAAGCTGTTCGGGAGATAGGCCCGGTCGGAGCCCCGGGCCTATCTCCCCTCAATTTTCCAAATTCCGGGAATAGTTTTCGAATATGCGAAAAAGGGTGGCGTTTCCGCAATTGCCAGAAGCGACGGCGCCGATGGCAGGCGACCCTCGCGCTACGCTTGAAACCGCGCGAAACCGCCGATCCGCCCCTCTGGCACGAAATTCGCGTTTTTAAGAACCTCATATTCGATAGGAGAGGAGCGTCCATGCTCGACACGTCGCTGGTAATCCAGATTATTACCTTTATCGTCCTGGTCCTGCTTTTCAACCACCTGGAACAACGGATCCCCGGCTTTGCGGTGAACAAGAGGCGGGATCTCGCGCTCAACATCGCGGCCATGTCGATTGTCATCTTCGGCGGGGAGTGCGCGAAACTCCTGGTCCGGGCCGGCTACAATTCGATCAACCTGGGCGCGGTACTTCTGGGTAACCGCGTCAGCCTGCTCCCGGGGGCAATAAAGATCCCGCTCACCATCGTCTTGACGGACTTTTCTCTCTACTGGGTTCATCGCGCCATCCACCAGCCGCTCCTGTGGCGGACCCATGAGTTTCACCACTCCATCCCGGAAATCTGGTGGCTCGCCGGCAGCCGGACGAGCTTCTTTCACCTTTTGTTCTTTGCCGTGCCGCAGGTATTCATCGGCTTCTATCTCATGCGCCTGACCTCGCTGCAGTCGGGCATCGCAATTTCGATCGGCATTTTTGTCAACCTGTGGATCCACACCAACCTGCGGGTCGATCTCGGGGGGCTCGAACGCTTCCTCGTTACCCCGAATTACCATCGCATCCACCATGGCGGGCAGGGGCTCGCGAGCAGAAACATGGGCTTTGTGCTGACCCTCTGGGACCACCTGTTCGGTACCTACCTGAGTCCCCGCAAGCTGGGGAGGAATTATCCTATTGCACCGGTTCCTGTCGGGAAACGGCTCCCGCGCCTGATGCTGGGGCTGTAACCGCCGCCGGACCGATTTCCGGGGGCAGGCTCCGCAGGTGACTCCTGCGTATACTGTATCCGAAGTAAATAGCAAGCCCGATCGCCGTCCACACGGCAAGCCGCAGCCAGGTCGAACCCGGAAGGAAGACCATCTGCAGCAGGGTAATGATCGCCCCGGCAATGGGAACAAACGGCACAAACGGCGTCCTGAAGGCCCGCGGCAGTTCCGGATGACGGTAGCGAAGTACCATCACGCTGATGCAGACGATGAGGAAGGCGAGCAGCGTTCCGATTGAAACCAGCTCGCCGAGGATATTGATGGGCAGGATCCCGGCGACGACCGCGGCGACGGAGCCGGTGAGAATCGTGGTGACATAGGGGGTCTTGAACCGCGGATGCACCCTGGCGAACGTTTTCGGCAGGAGCCCGTCGCGCGCCATGGCGAAGAATACGCGGGGCTGACCCATGAGGAGCACCAGCACGACCGAGCTCAACCCCCCGATCGCGCCGATCTTGATAAACGGCCGCAGCCAGGCGAGTCCGGGACCGGCGGCATCCACCGCAACCGCGATGGGGTCCGGTACGGCAAGGTTGGTGTATTTAACGACGCCGGTCATGATGCCCGCGACGAGAATGTAGAGGACGGTACAGATGGCAAGGGAACCGAGGATCCCGATCGGCATGTCGCGTTGCGGGTTGCGCGCTTCCTGCGCCGCGGTTGACAGCGCATCGAATCCGATGTACGCGAAGAATATGACGCCCGAGCCGCGCAGGACGCCGCTCCAGCCGAACGAGCCGAGACGGCCGGTATTCGGCGGGATGAAGGGGACCCAGTTGATGTATTTAATGAAAAAAATGCCGCAGCAGATAAACGTCACGATCACGATGAGCTTCACGATCACGATAACATTATTGAATTTTGCCGATTCGTGAATGCCGATGACGAGCAGCGTGGTCATCATGACGACGATGAATACCGCCGGACCGTTCACCAGTGCGCCCGAAGCGTGCCAGCCGTGGCCCGCCGAAAAAAGAAACGGCGCCTGCGCCATGATTGCCGGAACGGTAATACCGAAATCCCTGAAGAAGCTGACCACATAGCCCGACCACCCTACCGCGACCGTCGAGGCGCCGAAGAGGTATTCGAGCACCAGTTCCCACCCGATGATCCAGGCAAAAAGCTCCCCGAGGGTTGCATAGGCATAGGTATAGGCGCTTCCTGAAAGCGGGATCATTGACGCAAATTCGGCGTAGCAGAGCCCGGCGAGAGCGCACCCGATCGCGGAGATAATAAAGGACAACACGATGGCCGGGCCCGCATAATTCGCGGCCGCTTGACCCGTTAAAACGAAGATGCCGGCGCCGATGACGACGCCGATGCCGAGCGAAACGAGGTTAACCGGGCCCAGCACCCGTTTGAGCTGGTGGCGCTCCCCATCGGAATCCGTCATGATCAGGTGGAGCGGTTTGCGCGAAAACAGACGGTGCATGGCTCATTTTCCTTGTGATGAGGGTAAAGTGTCGAATAGGATAAAATACATCAAGGCTCCTTGCTTGTTGCTTAAAAATACCGTTTAAGGCCCGCCGGCACTGAACGGAATTAATTTCTGAAGGTAACGGCTTTCCTCCCGCACCGGGGTATCCGCGGACGGTTAACAGTGGCTTGTTGGAAAAAGAGCATTGCACAATTGCGAATATATATTTTATAATCAAGTTCGGTTCTGGCTTAATTTCCTAAACCTTAATCAGGAGGGAGTAAACGTATCATGCCAAGAATCTCCAAGGCCGAGTTCGTGAGGCTTCAGAAGAAGCTCGTCACCGATGCCGCTATCGGTGAAAAATTCGGCATCACCCGGCAGGCGGTACATCAGATTCGCAAGCTCTACGGCATTCCGTCAAGCATAGCGGATAATCCGGAGAGGAACGAAAAAATCATCGCCCTCTACAAGAAGGGCATGTCCGGAACCGCCATCGCGAAAAAGTTCGAGCTTTCCATTTCACAGGCCTACCGGATCATCAACGACGCCGGCGCGGGAAAGAATAAACCCGCCAAGAAGGCCCCGGCAAAGGCCGCGAAAGCGGTTGCGAAGAAAAAGGGCAAGAAGTAGCACGGTTTCAGGTGCTGCCCGGCAGTCGACCTTCCCGAAGCGTCCTGGAGCGCTTCGGGAAGGTTTTTTTTCTCCCGGACGTCGCATTTCCCCTCCCGCGCGCCCTCCCGGCGGTCATGGTGCCACTCTTCCGGGTGTAATTCCCGCGCCTCCCCCTACTTTGCCCGGCGATGGAAAAGGAGTACCGCGGCCCCGAAAACCGTTCCGCCGATCACCGCCATGCCGAGAAGCTCGGGCCAGAGCTCGGCTACCCCCGACCCTTTCAGGAACATTTCGCGAACCGCAAACATGAAGTATCGTACCGGATTGATGCGCGAAACCTGCTGTACCCAGGGCGGCATGTTCTCCACCGGGATGAAGAATCCGGAGAGCAGGATGAAAAAAATCAGGATGAACCATATGAGAAAAAGCACCTGTTGCGGCGTCCGGGCGACGGTCGAAGTGAGAATGCCGATGCCGAGCGACGAGAACATGTAGACCATGCCGAAAAGAAGGAATTCGAAGAAGTTTCCCCTGAACGGAATGTGAAACCAGAGGATGGCCGGGACGAGGAAGGCGCAGAGTTCGGCGATGCCGATCAGGAAATAGGGCACGGTTTTGCCGACGATGAGATGGTGCGGCTCGACCGGCGTTACCATAAGCTGTTCGAGCGTGCCGGTCTCCTTTTCTTTCACAATTGAAAGACCGGAGAGGAGACTCGTGATCATGGTGACGAGGATGACGACCAGGCCCGGGACCATATACCAGGTCGATTCGAGGAGCGGGTTGAAGAGGATGACGGGCGTGACGGTCACCGGGACAAGCGACGCGATCCTCCCGCCCCGTGCGGTCAGGGAGCGTTCCTGGCTCTGCAGGGCCCAGCCCGCAACGATCGCATTCAGGTAGCCGCGCGAGACATTCGCGGAGTTCGCGTCCTGACCGTCAATGAGCAGCTGCACGGTTGCGCCGGAGGGCGATGCGAGCGAGCGGGAAAAATCGGGCGGCAGGACGATCGCCGCCCGGAGTTCTCCACGGTCTATCCGCCGCCGCGCCTCGGCCGCGGTTGCGGCGGCGCGGTGGAACCGGAAGAGCGGATTTCCTCTGATGGTTTCGATAAGTGACCGGCTCTCCGGCGTGACGCACTCGTCGACCACGGCGATATCGATATTTTTCACCTCGGTGGTAAGCGCATACCCCATGATGAGCAGCTGCGCGAAAACCGGAAAAATCATGAGCCGGATGGAAAATTTATCCGCCCGGATATGGCGGAACTCCTTCCAGATCATGAGGAGGAAGGGGTTCACAGCCGCTCCCGGAACTGCTTCACCGATACGAGAACGAGCAGGATGCCGATCGCGCCGAGGATACAGAGCGGCCGCCACAGTACCGTGATGCCGACGCCCTTGAGCACGATGCCGCGGATGATTTCCAGGTAGTAGGTTGCCGGCACGGCGGCGCTCAGGCAGCGGAGGGGCCACGGCAGGCTGGCAAGCGGGAAGATGAAGCCGGAGAGGATGATGGTCGGCAGCATGGTGGCCGGGAGCACCATCATCATGGCCTGCTGCTGGGTCCTCGCCACGGTCGAAACGAGCAGGCCGATCGCCAGGGAGGTAAAGATGTAGACGAGACTGGCACCCGCAAGGAACGGGATGCTCCCCGCGATCCTGACGCCGAACAGGACATAGCCGACGCACAGTATCAGCGCGCCGTCCGCCGCGGCGAGCGCGAGGTAGGGGAGAATTTTTCCCACGATGATCTCCCGGGGACGGAGGGGGGAGACGAGCAGTTGCTCGATGGTGCCGAGCTCCTTCTCCCGCGTTATGGCGAGCGAGGTGAGCAGGGCCGAAATCATGAGCAGGATGATCGCCATGAGCCCCGGAACGAAGAAGAGCGCGCTCCTCTGTTCCTGGTTGTAGAGCACCTTCTCGTCAACGGTCACCGCTGCGGGCGCGACGATGCCGAGCGCATCGAGGGTTGCCTTCTGTATGACGGGACCGAAGGCGTTTTTAAGGATGGTTCCCACATTCGGGTCGCAACCGTCGATGAGCACCTGCACTTCGGCGCCCTCCCCTCCGCGGCGAAGGTCGGCGGCGAAGTGCGGGGTAAAGCGGACAATCGCCTTCATGTGGTACTTCCTGAAAAGCTCGACGGGATCCGGCGCCGCAGCAACCGTTCCGACGACGTGAAACATGGTCGATGCATCGATGGCGTGCGCGATGCGCACGCTTTCCGGCGAAGGAATCGGGTCCTCGATGATGAGGGGGACCCCGGTAAGGTCCATGGTGAGCGCATACCCGTAGAGAAACATCATGACGACCGGCATCAAGAAGATCACCAGGAGCGTCTGCCAGTCCCGCATGATGTGGCGCAGCTCCTTGGCGGCGATGGCAAACAGGCGCCTGATCACACGACCTCCCCGGCGGCCGGCGGCGTGACGATACGGATGAACGCTTCCTGAAGAGTGCGGGCGGCATACTTTTTCTTGAGTGCGGCCGGGGAATCGATTGCCGCGATGCGGCCCGAGACCATGATCGAGATGCGGCGGCAGTATTCCGCTTCGTCCATGTGGTGCGTCGTGATGAAAATGGTGGTCCCCGAACGCGACAGCGTGAGGATGAAATCCCAGAAGGTGCGCCGGCTCACCGGATCCACCGATCCGGTCGGCTCATCGAGAAAGAGGATCGGGGGGTGATGGAGATTGGCACAGGCGAGGGAGAGCCGCTGCTGCCACCCCCACGGCAGGGTGCCGGTCACCCGGGGCAGGAGCTCTTCCATCGCGAGGAAGGAGACCATTTCGTCGGTGCGCGACCGCAGCAGCGCGCCGTCCAGCCCGTAGATGGAGCCGAACAGGAACAGGTTGTCGCGGACGGTAAGGTCGGGGTAGAGGCTGAACCGCTGCGACATGTAGCCGATGCGGGTGCGGATGCGCCCCGTTTCCCGTATAATATCGAACCCGGCAACCTGCCCGCTCCCGGAAGTCGGCGCGAGCAGGCCGCAGAACATGCGGATGGCGGTGGTCTTGCCCGCGCCGTTTGCGCCGAGAAAGCCGAAAACCTCACCGGCCTCGACCGAGAAGCTGATGGCGTCCACGGCGGTAAAGGAGCCGAACCGCCGGGTCAGATCGGTCGCCTGGATGGTGAGTGAGTCGCTCACGCCGCTTCCCCCTGCGAAAGCTCGTAGAAGAGCAGATCCTCGATGGTCGGGTCGGCGCGTTCGGCGGCATCGGCTCCGGGAAGGAAGTTCCGGAGATACGAAAGCAGGGTTTCGCTCCCGCCGGGGGCGGAACCCGCACAGCGCAACTCACCGGCGGCCTGATACATGAGCGAAATGCCCGGCGGCGACGGTGTGCCCGCGGGCGGCATGCCGACCGTGCCGGACGAGCTCGTCACTTTGTAAAGAACAAGCGGGTAGGCGGCGAGGAGGTCGGCGGGCGTCCCCTGCCGTCGCACCGCTCCCCGGTGCAGGAGGAGCAGCAGGTCGCAGTCGACCGCCTCGTCCATATAGGGCGTGGAAACGAGGATCGTAATACCCTGCTTTCGTAAATCGAAGAGGATCCGCCAGAACTCCCGTCTCGACAAGGGGTCGACGCCGGTGGTCGGTTCGTCGAGGAGGAGAAGGCGGGGCGTGTGGATGAGGCTGCAGGAGAGGGCGAGCTTCTGTTTCATGCCGCCCGAGAGCTGGGCGGCACGGCGATCCTGGAACTCTTCGAGCCGTGAAAAGTGAAGAAGCTGCTCCATGCGGCTGCGCCGCAGCGCCCCCGCGATGCCGAAGACATCGGCGAAGAAAAGCAGGTTTTCGCGCACCGAAAGGTCGCCGTAGAGGGAGAATTTCTGCGGCATGTAGCCGACCAGCCTGCGGATGGCCGGGAACTCCGTTGCGGCTTCGTGGCCGAGGACGCGGGCCGTGCCGGCGTCGGCGCGGATGAGGGTGACGAGTATGCGCATGAGCGTGCTCTTGCCCGCACCGTCGGCGCCGATGAGCCCGAGAAGCTTACCTTCCGGCACAACGAAGGAGACCCGCTCAAGCGCGGTGACCGCGCCGAATTTCTTGCCCAGTCCGGTGGCTTCGACCGCGTCGGTCATGCCTACCGCCACACCTCGACCGGCAGACCGCGCTTGAGCGTCGAATCGGTGTTTGGAATCGTTGCCCGGATCCGGAACACCAGTTCGTTCCGGCTCTGCCGGGTCTGGATGTTCTTGGGCGAAAACTCCGCCTCGCTGCCGATCCAGGTGACGACCGCCGGAACAAACCGGAAGGGCTCTTTTGCCCGGGGCGTTTGCCCGTCGAGACGGATACGGAGGGCCTGCCCGTACCTGAGCGAGGCGAGCTCCGTCTGGGGAACGAAGAAATCCGCATAGAGCGTATCGAACTCCCCCACGTTGAAAATCGGATTTGCCGGGGCCACGACCTCGCCGACGTTGCGGTAACGGGTCAGGACGATGCCCGACGACGGCGAGGCGACGTAGCAGCGGGCGATCTGGTCCTCGACCTGCGCAAGCCGCGCGAGGAGCTCCTTGTTTCTCCGGGAGAGCGACTCCTTCTGCCTCTTCATGGCGGAAAGCCGGAGCTGTGTCGATTGAAGCTGCGTGCCCAGAAGATCGCGCTGCTGCTCGGTGCCGGAGCCCTTCTTCAAAAGCTCGTCGGCACGGTTGAACTCCCGCTCCGCGCCCGAAACATCGGACTCGACCGATTTGTTCTGCGCCTCCTGGGAGGCGATGGACGCTCCGAGCTCGTCCATGTCGGCGAGGATCTCCTGCTTCTGTAAAACGAGCGGCACCGTGTCGATGACCGCCGTGAGATCGCCCTTTGCAAGGGCATGGCCCTCGTCGGTGAAGAGCGCCGCGATGCGTCCCTGCGCCGTGGTGGCGACATCGTAGGTGCGGCACTCCACGACCGCGGAGCCGAGGAAATTCTTATCGTTCTCCTCGTTGCACCCGAGCACGGCGGCGAGGGCGCAGAAGAGAAGGACGTGGAATGGGAGTGTTGGTCGGCTGCTTTTCATTGCTGAGCTCCTCTTGGTCATGGTGCCGTAAAAGAGATCCCCCGGCTGAAGCGGGCCATGCCCGCGCTTGAAGCCCCCTTAGTAAGGGGGATATAGGAAACCTCTCCATCAGCATTCAATTTCAGTACCTGATCTCCTTCCCTGCCGCAAAGCGCAACCGCAGGAGCGCCATTCGCCTCGCCGTTTTCGCCTCCTCGACCTGGAGCCGCGCTTTTGCGCAATCGGTCAGGCTGGCCAGATAGTCGGTCGGGGTCGCGGTACCGCCCGAAAGCTGGTTTTTCCGCTCCGCGGCGAGCGCGATCGATGCGGCGAGCGAGGCCTCGCAGGCGGCGAGCCGCTCCGCGGCGGCGTTCATCTGGTCGCGTGCCTCTTCGAAGCCACGGGTCATCTCCTCGACAAAGCGCGTACGGGCGATATCGATGTAATCGATCTGCTGCTGGAGCCCGGCGTCCTGCCAGTGCTCCTTCAGGCCGTCGAAGAGGTTCCACTGGAGCGACACGCCGACGAGCCCCCAGCCCATGAACTGGTCGATGCCGATATTAAGCCCCGGCTGGCCGTAGCGCGCACCGAGGTCGGCGGAGACGGTTGGGAAGTGACGGTAGCGCAGGGCATCGCGCGCCGTCTGGATGCCGGCCGCGGCATGGTCGAAGGCGACCAGCTCGGGCCGCGAGGTATCGAGCGCGGTTACCGCCGGAAGCGTGTCGATGGCGCCGAGAGCCGACGAGTCCGGAACGATCGAGCGGTCCCGGCTCAGGATGAGCGTCATGACCGCACGGCGCAGGGAGTCGATCCGTGCCTCGTCGCTGACGAGGTCCGCCCGGGCAAACTGAAGCTGCGCGCCGGCCTGGAGGACCGTGGACGGGAGAACGGTTCCCTCCTCACGCTGCCCGGCGGTTTCGCGGCAGTAGGAGTCGAGGTCCTCGATGAGGGTCCGCTGGACTGCCGCTTCCCGGTAGGATAAAAGCCACTGGAGGTAGACGAAGCCGAGGTTGAGCGAGGCGGAGTTCTTCATCGCATCGAGCGACGCCCTCTTCTCCTGGACGGTCTCCTTTTTCCCGGCCACGCCGTAGTAGCGGGAGAGGCCGGTGAAGATCGGGTAGGTGAGGTCGGCCCCGAACAGCGTATTATTGTTGAAACCGACCGTCTGATTGAGGGTGAATGCCGGGGTGTTGACGCTGATCCTGCTCACCTGCGAGAGGTAGCTGTACGAACCGCTCGCATCGAGCGAGGGCAGCCAGGCGCTCTTCGCCTCCGAGAGCCCGGCCTGGGCGCTCTTCACGTCGGCCTCGGCGGTCAGGATATCGAGGTTGTTACTGAACAGCTCGCCCTGCGCCTGGGTGAGCGGCAGGGGTCCGGCAGCGAGCCGGATTACGGCAAATGCCGGAATGAGCAGCGCTATCGGCGTTCTCATGACCGCTCCCTGAAGATGCCGCAGGCCATGTCGACGATGGACTCGACCCGATCCCGAAAAAAAGCGTCGTCGAAAACGATTCCGATGGGGGCGCGTTCATTCACGAGGGTCAGGATGGGACGGGCGATGAAGGTGAAGACGCACATCCCCAGGAGGTTAAGCAAGAAGTGAACCGAATTTACCGGGCGGATGGTGCCATTCTGCATCCCATCGAGGAGCAGGCGATGGATCCTCACCGGAAAAGCGCCGGCCGTGAGGATGCCCGCGTCGATCAGCCGGGGAAGACGGGTGCCGCCGTCGGCCAGCTCCCGGATGATGAACCGGGGGAAGTTCGGGTTCTTCTGAAAGGTCATTATATAGACGGTTACGATCTTCCGGAGGAGGGAGCGCAGGTCGGTCTCTCCGGCATCCGGGGGGAGTTCCCGGCGCAGCGCCCCGACGATCGTCTCCATGGTGTCCTGGAGCACCGCGTCGTAGAGCTTATCCTTGGAGCGGAAGTAGTAGTGGACGAGCGCCTTGTTGACGTCGGCCCGGTCGGCGATCGACTGCATGCGCGCCCCGCGCAGGCCCCGTTCGATGAACTCCTCCCGCGCCGAGGCGAGGATCCGCTGCTCGCTGGAGTCCTGGTTTGGCTGAATGGTTACATCGGATGGTTTAACCATATAGTTAAATAATGCTATCGGGGGGTGGGAGGAGGCAAGAATAATTATGCGGTTTTTTGCGGTGAGGGTATCGATGCAATAACTCTTTACAAAATTCGATCCACCGGCCCTTGTCGATATTTTCCGCCAGTTTCTGGCTTGCTGTCATTTTCATTTTGATCCCCCCTGTATTTTCAACCTGCTGGTTTTATTTCGAATTACGATTTTTTTTCGGAAAAATTTCTGCGCTATCAATTCCGGATTTTCGAAAGAATTATCATAGATGGACCAATTATCGGCTAAGGGCATATAAAGTTGAAAAAATTTTTCGATTCCTTTTTTATAGCGGCGGAGAATGGTTTCGGTTGGAATTGAATGTCCTCCATTTTACACCCGCATTGCGACCCGCTCACCGCCAGAGCTGGGCTTTGAAGCCATAAGAAAATAATACTTACGGGATAGCCCCTCCGCTGCGTCGCCCCCACCCGGATGTCGAGTACTATGAATAGGTTTCGGTCTTCTTCTTCATCAGGATCTGCCAGATTTTCAGGATCAGCTCCCGGCCGCTGAAAGGCTTGATGAGGAAGTCGTCGCCCCCGGCGGCGAAGCATTTCTCGATCTCTTCGCGATCGGTGACCGAGGAGAGGAAAATGACGGGAGTCTCCCGCGTCTCTTCCTGGCTTCGCAGCAGGCTGCAGAGGCGGAACGGATCGAGGCCCGGAAGCAGGGAGTCGATGAGGATTATCGACGGGTGATACTGGAAGGCGAGGGACAGCCCGAATTCGCCGGTGGGTGCGGCGATGACCTCAAAGGCGTTTTCGAGCACCATGCGGGCCACTTCCACGGTTTCGCGGTCGCTGTCGACAAGGAGAATGCCGGGTTTTTCGTCGTTTTCGGTGTCGGTCCTGACCCGCAGGATTTCGCGCCGCTCGACGTTCTCGGGGAGAAGCTCGTCCCGCTCGAAGTTATCCGATCCGGTAGCCGGATTCATGGGCAGGACGATATGGAACTGGCTGCCCGGGAAATCGTTCGGGTTCATTCCCTCGCTCTCGACCCAGATGCGGCCGTTGTGACGCTCCACGATACCCTTGGCAATGGAGAGGCCGAGCCCGGTGCCGCTTCCCAGAAATTTTATCTGGTCGGTACTGTGCCGCCGGATATCGCCGACCTCGTAGAACGGGTCGAAGATATGCTTGTGCTCGATGCGGTCGATGCCGATGCCGCGATCCTTGACAATGATATGGATGTGCTCGCCGTCCTCGCGGGCGATCGAAACGTCGACGGTCGAGCCGTCGGGCGAGAATTTAATCGCATTGGTAAAAAGGTTCGTGAAGACCTGCTGCATGCGCTGGCGGTCGCCGCAGAAATCCGGGACATCGTCGGCGAAGAGGCAGGTGAAGCCGATATGGCGTTTGGCGGCTACCTGGTTGACCTCCTCGATGCAGTCGAGCGCGGCCTGCCGCAGGTCGAAGGTTTCGGGTTTCAGGCGCAGTTTCTTCTGTTCGATGCGGGTCACGTCGAGAATGTTGTCGATGACCTTATGGAGCCGGTCGGCGGCGCGGTTGATGCTTTCGATCATCCGGTAAACGCCTTCGTCGAGACGGTCGCGCATGGCGTCGATGATGATGTCCGAATACCCCTTGATGGAGGTCAGGGGCGTCTTGAGCTCGTGTGAAGCGATGCTCAGGAAATTCGACTTCATCTCCGCAAGGCGCTTGAGCTCGACATTCGAGCGGATCAGCTCGGTATTCATCTTCGCCATCTCGATATTTTTTTTCTCGAGCTGCTCGGCGACCTTCAGTTCGCTCGTCTGATCCTTGAAAATGAGCGCGACCGCCTCCTCCCCTTCGTGCGCAGGGAGAAAGAAGGCGGTGACCGAGCAGATAATCTGATCGCCGGCGGGCCGGGAGACGGCGATCATCGTTTCGCCCGCCCTTCCGGTAATCACGGCGGACCAGAGCTCATGCCAGGCGGTCTCTCCCGGACAATCGACCAGTGCGGTATCGATGGAGATCCCGGATAGCGAGCGGCGGTCGCTTCCGAAAATCCTGACCGCATAGAGATTGGCATACCGGATGGTACGCATGGGGGTCAGGATGATGATGCCGATGGGCGTCTGATCGAGGATACGGAAGGCCAGCGTCGCGTCGTTTTCCATGAGGGTTTCGATCATTGCGGGTCCGGAGGATTGTGCAGGCGTTGTATCTCGTGCGTGACATTATCGGCGGTCTGGAAATCCTCCTTCTCCACACAGGCGATTTTTTTCGCATAGAGCGCGAGAAGCGTGTTGTCCTTTTCTGTCAACTCGCCGGGGGCGCCGAGCAGGGCGATAATGGCTTCGACATCCTCCTGGAACCGGTAGTTCCTCAGGAACGATCGCAGTTCCCCGGCCTTTTCCGCAAAGGTGTGCGGTTCGCTCCGGTAGTAGAGAAGGTCCGGAATGAACCGTTTCAGGAGCGCTTCTTCCACCGTTTCTCCCGAAGATTCCGCGGCGGGCGTACCGGCATGTTCGATCTGGGTGATGATCGACTCTATTTCGCCCCGGATTCTCCCGGCCTCCTGCTCCCGGAACTTTGCCTGGTAGAACATCGGCAGGGCCTGGACCCCGAGTACCGCATTGCCGACAAAGTTGAACCGGCCGATGAAGAAGACGTCGCCCTCCTGGTCAAGGATCTCCTCTTCGGAGTGGAAGGGAACGATTTTGGCGGGGGTGGGGATGAACTCCTCGATGTCGTCCATGTTTTCCAGCCGCTCTTTCAGTTTTTGCGGATCGAGCGTGGATTCGAGGCCCTCCATGCGTTCGAGCAGCTGGGCGAGACTCTCTTCGAATCCGTCTTCGAGGGTTATCCCGAGTTCGGACTTTAAAAAATCGCGGAAGTTATACTGGTCCTTGAAGTTGCCCTGCGCCGCAAGAAGGCCGTTATGGATCATTGAGGCGAAGGAGTGCTTGGCATTCAGAAGCTCCTCCGGATCGACGTCGACGAAGGCATACACCGTGACGCGGCCATCAAGATTCCCGGGGTCGCCTTTTTTTTGCTGGATATCAAAAGTCATGGCCGCCATCTCCCGGATTTTGCGTTGATGTCATGGTCCTCATTGCCCTGAGTGCCCTGATTATGACCAGGGCGGAAGCCAGGAAAAGCATGAATCCCCCTGCTGGGACCGAGGTCCCGGAAACGGCCATAAGCATGAAACCGACCGGCACCGGCGTTACGGCGAAACCGGCAATTGATGCATAATGAAACCACGTGCCGCTGCGGTCGATTCTGAATATAAATGCTGCAAAAGACAGAATGCAGATGGAGAGGAGCGTCAGGAACCCGCATGCAAAGAGTTCAAGCATGAAATAATTGAACAGCAGATTCAAGAAGTTCCGGCGCAGGAAGGCGTTGATTGACTGAGAAGAGAACTGGAACTCCCGCGTGCCCGGTGCAAGGGTTGCATACGAGAGAGCGTACGAGGATTTCAGGCTGAGGTAGAGCGTCATCTCCCGTGACCGCAGTACCCACCGGGGGTAGGGGTCGCCCGGTTTTGGCTGGTAGGCGGTATCGACCACAACTCCCGGTGAGCTGTCCAGCACCATGATCAGCGGGCCATTGACAGCGCGGTCGATGAGTACGGCGATCTCCTCGGGGGGAACCACGTAGGGAAGGGGACGGCTGGACGACAGCACCCCGTCCTTGATGGCAATGTCGGAGAAGGCCGCTTCGAGGGGAGCCGCGATGCCCCGTTTCGCATCCAGAAGGTACCAGCAGTGGCTGAGAGCGGCGACGAGCGAGGCGAGGAAAAGCAGCTGGATCAGGTAGAATATCTTCCGGCGGCGCGACATCGCAGCCAATTCGCCGTAAAATGACGTATCGAAGATGCTGCGGTGTATCTGCTGGAAAAATTCCACCGGATGACTCCCTTTCCTCTCGTGGTCGGTGCATGCTGCAGGGGAGACGATCGCGGCGTGATTCCGGCAGCTTGCCGGAATCACGCCGCGTAGAACGCTGGTGCCTCTTACGGGTTGAGAAGCTTCTTGACGCCGGGGGCCGAAATGCGGCCGTACTCGGCCATTTTGCCGATGAGCGGACCCGCATACTTCCTGAACGCATCGGTCACCGTCGAATTCGAAGCATCGATGAACTCGTCGGGCATGGACTTCGAGTTACGCGCCACCGTCGCCAGCGGGGTGAGGATATAATCGACCGCGTAATCGCCGATCCGGCGGATGGCCACCGAACCGTCGACCGATTCACTGATGGAAAACTTGACCGCTTTTTCCCCGGCCTCGCGGGCTTCGCTCGCGTCCGTGCAGGACACGGTGCCGAGAAAACTGCGCTGGAGGTAGCCGAAGG
The DNA here is from genome assembly GCA_964651515.1 of uncultured Fibrobacteraceae bacterium. Lineage (GTDB taxonomy): Bacteria > Fibrobacterota > Chitinivibrionia > Chitinivibrionales > Chitinispirillaceae > BOG-1184. The sequence continues at coordinate 6,151 of CAZYYB010000014.1, read as the reverse complement.
TATCGCTGCGTACCCGCTTGATTTTGAGCCGCTGTTTGATGATATCCCCGAGCGCATCGCCGAGCGCGCCGGTGCCGGAGAGCTGGACATTACCGTGCGCATCCTTTTCGTCGGATTTGGTGAGGGTGGTGATAATCGCCTCGCCCTTGGCATTGCTGATTCCTTCCGATGCGGCGATCACGCAGCGGCCGTACTGCTTGTAGGTCCGGTCGACATCGCCGAGAAACTTGTCGATGTCGAATGCCTTCTCCGGGACATAGACCAGGTGCGGCCCGTCGTCCGGGTACTTCTTGCCGAAGATGGCGGCGGCGGTAAGGAATCCCGCATGGCGACCCATCACCACGCCGATGTAGACGCCGGGAAGACTCCGGTTATCGAGATTGATGCCGGCAAAGGCGTTGGCGACAAAGAGACCGGCGGAACCGAAGCCCGGACAGTGGTCGGTGACGAGGAGGTCGTTGTCGATGGTCTTTGGAATGTGGACGACCCGCATTTCGTAGCCGGCAGCCTGCGCATTTTCACTCACGATCCTGCACGTATCGGCCGAGTCGTTGCCGCCCATATAATAGAAATAGCGGACGTTATGCGCCTTGAGCACCGTGAAAATTTTCGAACAGTATTCCGCATCGGGCTTATCGCGCGTCGAAAACATCCCGGAGCTGGGGGTCTTCGCGACCAGTTCGAGGTTCTGGGTCGTGGCCTGGCCAAGGTCCAGGAAATCCTCCTTGACAATGCCGCTGACGCCGTGCAGCGCACCGTAGACGTTTTCGATGCAGGCGTGCTTCCGGGCCTCGAGTACCGCTCCGACCAGACTCTGGTTGATGACGGCGGTCGGTCCTCCGCCCTGCGCCACAACGGCTTTCCCTGCTAATTTTCCCACGATGTTACTCCTTTGTAGATATGAAGACAATGGTTGGACGATGCATGGCGAATTTTGAGTTATGCCGGATCATTGAAAATAAAAAATGGGAAGGCCTGGAACCTATTTTTCGTCCCGGGCGCCACTCCGCGTCCGGGGTTCTAAATCTTCCGGTGGCGCGAAATGGAGATGAGGAGCCAGAAACCCATGAGCCCCGCCGCCAGGAATCCGGCAAGCCCGATGACGGGCAGTCCGTAAAGTTTCGGCGGGATGTTCGAAAGTACCACGATCGAAGAACCGATGATGAGGGCGGCGAGAACCAGCGCATACACGAGGCGATTCACGAACTCCTCAAATTTCCGGAGCACCGGCTCGAGGCCGCGGTGTTCGAACTCGATACCGAGGGAACCGGAATTTAAAAGATGCATGGTCTCGCGGATCTCACGCGGCATATCGCCCGCAAGCGACGCGATGTCGGCGATCGCGGCGGAAATTTCCCGCGCGTGTGCCGACGCTCCCTGCTGCTGCGAAACGAGGCGCTTTGCGAACGGGGTTATCTGTTCCAGCAGGTTGAAATCCGGGTCGAGCCGGCACCCGATCACCTCGATGGTGATGAGGGCCTTCAGAAGCAGGTAGAATCCGGGAACCAGCTTGAACCGGTACGACTGCATGAGCCCGGAAAGACGTCGCATCAGCTCGCCGACCCTTATCGCCCCGATGGGACGGGAGGCGTACTCCTGCATGAGTTCGGCGATTTCGTACTCGAGGAACTCGCGGCGGTTGAGCCGGCCCGGCGTCAGCTCCCGCAGCACCCGGACCACCTGTTCGGGATCGCGCCGTACAACGCCGAGAAGGACCGCGCTCATGAGCCGCCGGGTCCCGGGGGTCAGGGTGCCGACCATGCCGAAATCCAGGAAGCAGACGGCGTTCCCCGCGGTGATGAGGATGTTGCCCGCGTGCGGGTCGGCATGGAAGAATCCATCCACGAAGATCTGCTTCAGGATGATCCGCGCGCCCCGCCGGGCGATTTCGTGCGGGTCCAGGCCGGCGTCGACCAGCTCCCGGACATTGGTGACCTTGATGCCGTGGATGAGTTCGGTGGTGAGAACCTTGCTGCCCGAATGGGAGTACCTGATGGCAGGGATGCGGAGCTCCGGGTCTCCCCGGAAGTTTGCCGCGAACCGCTCGGCGTGCTGCGCCTCGACGGCAAAATCCATCTCCTTCCGGATGGCGCCGGTGAACTCCTCGACGAGCTGCCGCAGGTTGAAGATGCTCATGCCCTCGATATGCTTTTCGATGAGCACGGCGAGATGCCGCATCACCGACAGATCGACGGTGACGAGCTCTTCGATATACGGACGCTGTACCTTGACCGCGACCTCGGAGCCGTCATGGAGAAGGGCCCGGTGCACCTGGGCGATCGAGGCCGATGCGAAGGGGGTCTCTTCGAACCGGTCGAAGAGCTCGGCTAAGGGCCGTTTCAGGTCGCGCTCAATGGTCTCGACCGCCTGGCTGGATGAAAACGGGGAGACGGAATCCTGCAACCGTTCAAGCGAAGCGATGAGGTCGAATGGAAAAACATCCGGCCTGTTGGCGGCAAACTGTCCCAGCTTGATGAAGGTCGGACCCAGCTCCTCGAGCGCCATGCAGATGCGGTCCCCCGTCGGAACCCGCTCGATACGTTCGACCGACTTTATACGGAGGATTTTCCTTCCGGCCTGCAGATAGCGATGGATATCGAGTCGGGAAAGAAGGTCGCCAAAACCATAGCGTACGAGTACTGAAACGATCTCGCCGTAGCGGGAAAGCTGCGTGTAGTGCCTCATGTCGCATCGCTGCCGGGTTCAACCTCGTGAGACCGGGTGCTCGTTATCCTCCAGACTGCGGATTCGTAATTCCAGATCCGCAAACTCCTTCCGAAGGGGGACATCCAGGCGCCGCAGGATTTTTTCCACTTCTTCGTCCGTGCATAGAGCCGTGCCTGTTTTCGAACGGCAGGAATCGGTCAGTTTCCTCACCGCTTCCCGGCCCTCTTTTTCAGAGTCGGCCGCCCGGCGTATCGCCGAAGCCTTGATGGCTTTAACTTCTTTCCCGCAGAGTACCGCGCCGCCGATCACCGCATAGAAGCCTTTTTTCAGTAGATCGATCATAGTCAGCCTCCCCGCTTCCTTTAAAACAGCACATCTCATGCCAGAAGTTCATGAGGTATATTTCACCAATAATCCATATCCCTGAAAAATCAATACAATGGCGGATAATGCTTGATTTAAAAAATCCTTGGGTAAAACGGGCGGGACTCCTCGTCGCGATCGTTCCCTTTATCTGGATCTACCGGCGTCTCGACTTCCATACCATGTTTTCCATCCTTCCGAAGGTGGCCTGGTGGACGATGCCGCTGCTCTTTGCGGGAACGTTTACCTCCATGGTCATTCAGGGGACCCGATGGTGGCTTCTCCTGCGCGCTTTCACGGATGAAATCCCCTTCCTGCGGGCGCTCTCGTACCATTTCATGTCCATCTACTATTCCACGGTGCTTCCCACGAGCGCCGGCCAGGAGGTATTGCGCACGCTTTTCGTGCTGAAAAAGGCGGGAGCCGCGGTCGGCTGGGGTGCCGCCTGGATCTGCAAGATCACCGCGCTCATCCTGTCGCTGCTTTTTTCCGTCTACGGGCTGGCATCGCTCTCCAGAGGTTCATTGCCTCGCGGTATGATGATCGGGATTTCCTGCTTTTGTATTCTGATCATTCTCCTGGGCATCGTATCCTTTTCGAAGAGCATCACCGCGCCCATCCGCCGCAAAGCGGCATCGATCATTCCCGCAAAAGCGCTGGCTACCATCGAAAATATCCGGGAGGGGGTTTATCAGTACCGTCATAAGAAGAAGGAAATGTTCTTTACCCTTATTCTTACCCTCTTCATTCAATTGATCCTTGTCCTCAATGCATCGCTCCTGATAAAGGGCATCAGCGGCCGATTTTTCTTCTGGGAGTGCCTTGCCTTCATGCCGATCATTGAAATTGCGAGCATGTCGGTACCCATAACGCCCAGCGGCATGGGAATACGTGAAACACTCATTGCCCTCATGTTCAAGCATGTCGGCCTTTCCAATGAACAATTGGGGATCTATATTTTTATTGTATTTTCGGCTAATTCTCTACGCCTTGTCGGTGCTATCCCCGTTTTTTTTAATCATGGAATTCAAAAAAGATCGATCGAGATGCCGGACGACGGGCATTAGAATAATCCTGAGACTGCCGGGGAAATCGTACCTCCCGAAGTACCCATTCAACGGCAAAAAAACCTCAAGAATTATAAATTGACACCTTCCCTGTCAAACTATTATTTTATTTCCCGAACGTTTGAATGTCTGCTCTAATTGCTTTCCCATTAAAAATTCCGCTACGTGCCCGCTTTGGAAAGGATTATCCTTATGGCTATGCGTAAGCTCCGGATCATGGCGTTTGTCGCAGCAGTAATGGTAATCGTCCCTTTTGATGCCTCTCAAGCGGCAACCGGATTGGCGGCGTACTGGCCGTTCAATGAAGGAGCCGGCAGCACGGCACATGACCTCAGCGGAAACGGCAATACCGGAACCATCACCGGGGCGCAATGGACATCAGGGGTTTCCGGGACGGCACTGCAATTCGGCGGCACCGATATGGTCAGTGTTGCAGACAATGCGATCTTCGATGCCGCGAGCGTTACCGTCGAGGCATGGGTTTATTCCGACAGCTTCCAGGCGAACTATTATGGCATCGTCGTCAGCAAAGAGTACGGAAGTTCGGCGAGTTACCGACTGCAGCTCTACGATATGACCGGTACCCTTGAATTCGTTACCTGCAACACCTGGGATGAGGAAGTCATAGGCTCAACGGTACTCGCAAATCACAAGTGGCATCAGGTCGTCGGGGAGTGGACCAACGATTCGTTACGGGTATTTGTTGATGGGAAGCTTGATGGCGTCGCGCTGCGTTACGGATCTCTTTCGTACACGACCGATCCGCTTCTCATAGGTGCTTCTGAAAACTGTGTCGCCCCCTTTACCGGAAAAATAGATGAGGTCAAGATTTTCAACTATGCCCTTCCTGCAGATTCCATTCTGGCACATTATAACGCAATGTTTGTTGCCGTCCCCTCGGTTCCCATGCTTTCAGTTCCAACGAATAACGCCTTAAATCAGGCAACCGCCCTGACCCTGAGCTGGCATACATCGACCGGGGCAACCGGCTATTCGCTGCAGGTTTCAACCGCAGCATCTTTTGCGACAGCCGTAATCAATTTGAGCGGACTTACCGGCCATAGTCAGGCTGTCTCGGGGCTTCCGAACAGCGCCGTCTGTTACTGGCGCGTGAATGCCGACAATGCGGGCGGGACGAGTGCCTGGTGCAGCGCATGGAGTTTTACTACTATATCCCTGCCGCCTCCCGGTGTTCCCAGCCTCGCATTGCCGACCAACGGATCGGTCGCAGTATTATCGGCGCCCGATCTTGCCTGGACCTCGGCGACCGCTGCCGCCTCATACCGGCTCCAGGTATCCTATTCCTCCACCTTTTCTCCCGCCATTTTCGACTTGAGCGGCATGCCTGGAACCAACCAGGTGGTCAGCGGTATCCCGATTGGGTCAAGGGTCTACTGGCACGTCGATGCCGCCAATGCCACGGGTATCAGTATATGGTCGAACACCTGGAGTTTCACGGTAGGCCCATCCGCCGTGCTTCAGCAAAGCGCTGCCGCCCGGTCGGCGGGAATATCCTTTTCAAATTCAGGCATTTCCTATGATCTCCGAAGCGCATCTAACGTATCCATCGTTCTTTATGATATGCAGGGAAGACCGGCCAGGCAGCTCCAGAGCGGCATCCAGAACGCCGGTTCATACATCATCGATTACAAGAGAGCAAGAGTGGCGGCGGGATATTACATTGTGGAATTCAAATCCGGTACCATGATTGCCCGGAGAATGCTGGCGCATTTATACTGAAAGAGCTGTTCGGTCAACCCGGTTATTATTGCCGGCGGATTGCAATGGTTGGGGCGTATCCCAGCGCCTTTCCTTTAAGATGATAGTTTGCTTCCTTTGCGGGAAGTTACTATTTTACTTGCCGGGTGGTGCGATATCGATACCATTCCGGTTCCTCATCAAAAGCTAACAAACCAAAAACTATTTTGGCCATGGAAGGAGACGGTTCTATGCAATATCACCAGGGGAGTTTCAGACTCGCTCTTGCGGCAGCGACAATAATGGTTCTTCCGACTTTTGTATGGGTACCCCCCATATGTTGTGTTAGTCTGGTT